>JAZSQX010000156.1:0-9585 GCA_045538235.1 Eubacteriales bacterium | reverse complement strand
TGGCAGAATCCGGCCGACAGCGGAGAAGGAAGTGCCAAATCCGCCGACGACAAATCCTATCCCGACTGGGTCGATCATCTCCCTGCCTCTCTTGCCAAAACGGTACGCCGATACGGCTGGCTCCTTGGCGTGTACGTGGCGGTGATCGGCGGAATTCTCAGCGCGTTCGGGGGACTGATGAAATTCATGGTCAGCATGATGTTCCACTCCGCGAAGGTGACGACCTCTTCCTTGACGACGAATCCCTTCGGCAGCATGGTGTGGGACGGCGGAGTGACGGAAATGTACAACCACTCCGTGAATGCCATGTTCGCCACGAACCCCATCGACGTCATCGGAACGATCCTTCTGACCGTGGGAATGATCCTGCTCATCGGCGGCATCTTTCTGGCGATCTGGCTGAAGAAGAAATACAGCCGGTGAGGGCATAACGGAAACTTTCCTATCGTATTATCGCAAGGGGCGGTTTATGACAAAAAGCAAAAAACGTGCAGCGGAAATCGAAATCCGGATTCTCGCTGCACGTTGTCATTTTTTGTCCAAAAAGTTTTTGAGAGGGGCGCGGGGAGGTGCTTTTTTTCAAAAGGTATCTCCCCGCATTTTTTCCTCAATCAATGAAATCAAAGGTAATATCGCCGATGTGAACCGTATCGCCTTCCTCGCATCCCGCATCACGAAGCCGCTGAATGATGCCGTATTTGGTCAGAGAGCGCTCGAAGTACATGAGGGATTCCCGGTCGTTGAAGTTGACCCGCCCCAGCAGAGCGTCGATCCAAGCGCCTTCCAGAATGTAGGAAGCGTCGTCTCCCCGGCGGATCACCACGTTTTCGGCTCCATGGAGAAGTTCGCCCTCTTCTTCCGCGGGGGTGATTTCGGGCTCGTACACCGTGATGGGCGGCAGTTCCCGGAGCATCCGTGCGACTTCATCCACCAGATTCTTCGTTCCCATCTTCATGGCGGCGGAAAGGTAGATTACCGTATAACCGCGTTCCGCGCAAATGGCTTCCAGCTCGGCGCATTCTTCCGAAAGAGCGGGAATTTCGCTGAATTCCTCTTCCGCGTTCACCAGAAGATCTGCCTTGTTTGCCGCCACAATCCGAGGTCGTGCTGCGAGTTCGGGAGAGAATTTTTCCAGTTCCTCCGAGATGGTACGGAAATCCTCGGCGGGGGTGCGTCCCTCCTGCCCGGAGATGTCCACCACCTGAACCAGCATCCGACAGCGTTCAATGTGGCGGAGGAAGGCGTGACCCAGTCCTGCTCCCTCCGATGCCCCTTCGATGAGCCCGGGAATGTCTGCCATGACAAATCCCGATTCGCCGCCGGTGGAGACCACGCCCAGATTGGGTTCCAGGGTGGTGAAGTGGTAGTCGGCAATTTTCGGTCGTGCAGAGGACAGTGCCGCCAGAAGGGAGGATTTTCCCGCAGAGGGCAGACCCGCGAGACCCACGTCCGCGATCATTTTCAGTTCCAGAATGACTTCCCGTTCTTCACCGGGGAGTCCGCTTTTGGCAAAACGGGGGATCTGCCGGGTGGGTGTCGCAAAGTGCCGGTTGCCCCAGCCGCCGCGACCGCCTCTACAGAGAACGAAGTCTTCATCCTCCGTCATGTCGTGGATGATCTTGCCGCTCTCGGCATCCCGGATAAGGGTACCGCGGGGAATGTAGACGATCACGTCCTCCCCATTGGCACCGTGGTACTTGGAGCCGGCACCGTCACCGCCGTTTCCCGCAACGAATTTTCTCTTGTAGCGGAAGGCGAGGAGGGTATTGGAGCCTTCGTCGATGCGGAAGACCACGTTGCCGCCGTTGCCTCCGTCTCCTCCGTCGGGACCGCCTTTTGCCACGTATTTTTCACGGCGGAAGGAGACGACACCGTTGCCGCCGTTTCCCGCCTTGACGTAAATTTTGATTTTGTCGATAAACATGAAGCCATCCTCCTTTCGGTTAGCGGTTCATGAGCGTTTCCTTGTTTTTTTGATAATTTTCGAGACAGTTTCGAATAATCGAAATGGCTTCCTCACGACCGCCGATTTCATCCACCGCGGTCTTTTTGTTTTCGAGCTGTTTGTACACCGTGAAGAAATGGCGCATTTCGTCGAAAACGTGAGCGGGAAGCTCGTACACCGACTGGTAGGAATTGTAGTACGGATCGGTGTAGGGGATCGCGATGATTTTTTCATCCAACCGTCCGTCGTCGATCATCTTCATAACCCCGATGGGATAGCATTCCACCAGCGTCAGCGGAATAATCGGTTCGGAGCAGATTACGAGAACGTCCAGCGGGTCATCGTCATCCGCATAGGTCAGGGGAATGAAGCCGTAGTTGGCAGGGTAGTGGGTGGAGGTATACAGAATGCGATCCAGCCGGAGCAGACCGGTGGACTTGTCAAGCTCGTACTTGATTTTGCTGCCCTTGGTAATTTCGATTACGGCAGAGAAGGAGGTGGGGTGGATTGCCTCGGGATTAATATCATGCCAGATATTCATAGCGTGTCTCCTGTGTCAACGATGGGTGAATAAAAATTCAAGAGAACATTCTCTTTGCCAGATCGGAGAGGATGCGGATTCCTTTGACGATGTCTTCGTCGGAGGGGGTGGAGTAGTTCAGACGGAAGGAATCGGAGGGCGCTTCCGTGTCGCAGTTGAAAGCGGTGCCGGGAACGACTGCCACTTTTTCTGCGATGGCAGCTTTCACAAATTCTGCGGAACTGATGCCGTCGGGGAGGGTACACCAGATGAAGAGACCGCCTTCGGGACGGGTGTACTTTACCGAAGAAGGCATATGTTTGTCAAGTTCCGAGAGCATGAGATCGCACTTCTGACCGTAGAGCTTCCGGATTCCCGCGATGTGGGCGTCCAGATCCTTTTCGGTCATGAAACGGTAGCAGAGCATCTGAAAGAAGATGTTGGTATGCACGTCTTCCACCTGCTTCGCCACCACCATTTTGGAGACCCCCGCTTCGGGACCGCAGATATAACCCACGCGCATCCCGGCGGAGAGAATCTTGGAAAAGGAGGAGCAGTAGATCACCAGTCCTTCGGTGTCCATGGATTTGTAGGTGGGAACGTCTTCTCCGGCAAAACGGAGTTCGCCATACGGGTTGTCTTCCAGAATCACAATGCCGTACTGCTTTGCGAGAGCATAGACTTTTTTCCGGTTTTCCAGGGTGGAAGTGATGCCGGCGGGATTGTGGAAGGTGGGAATCAGGTAGAGAATCTTGGCATTCGGGGTGTTTTTGAGCGTTTCTTCCAGAATTTCGGTGTCAATCCCGTCGTCCCGGAGGGGAACCCCAACGGGAACCGCGCCGTTGGAACGGAAGGAGTTGAGTGCGCCGATGAAGGAGGGATTTTCGCAGATGACCACGTCACCTTCGTTGCAGAGTGCCTTGCAGGCAAGCTCAATCCCCTGCTGACCGCCCGTGGTGACAATGAGCTCGTCGCCCGCACCGCCGATACCGAATTTGGTTTTCAAACGATTGCGAAGGGCTTCTCTCAGAGGCGGATAGCCCTCGGTGATGTTGTACTGCAGGGCAGCGGTGGAATCGTGCTTAAAAATATCCCCGGCGAGTTCTGCCAGATCGTCAGCGGGGAAGGAGAGGGGGGAGGGACTTCCCGCGGCAAAGCTGATGATGGTGGGGTCGGAGAGAGATTTGAAAATCTCCCGGATGGCAGAGGGCTTCAGAGCCGCCAGCTTGTCAGAAATTTTATATTCCATGATACAGATACCTCGGTGAAAAAAGTTTACCATATTATTTTACCATAATTCTCCGGAAAAAACAATAGCCCGAGAAAAGAAAGTGCCGCAAAACAAGTTTTTCATGAATTCTCCATGGAATCTCTTGCATTTGCGCGGGGGCTGTGGTATAATTGTATAATCATACAGAGAGGAGTCGAACACATGGCTGAAATCAAAGTGTTTTCTTATAATATTTTGACCGATGGCGGCGGCGACGGTCCCACCTGCTTCAAAAAGCGGGGGGGAGTCATGAAAGCCTGCTTCCCGAAATACGAGGCGGATATCATCGGCTTCCAGGAAACCATGCCCTGGGTCAGAGAATGGCTCATTCAGAATTTTCCCGAGTACGAAATCTGCGGTCTGGGACGGGGAGCGGATCTCCAGGGCGAGAGCAATCTGATCGCTTTTCGCCGAGATCGCTTCGATCTGGTGTCGCTGGATCAGTTCTGGCTGTCCGATACCCCCAGAGTACCCGGCTCCCGTTTCCACAGCGACCAGAGCGGATGTCCCAGAATCTGCATGGCTGCCATGCTCCGCGAAAAGGAAAGCGGCAAGTGCTTCCGCTATTATAACACCCATCTGGATCACAGAGGAGAAATCGCCCGCGCTCAGGGAATGACCATGATTCTGAACCGTATGGCGGAGGATTACGCGGTAATGCCTCTTCCTGTGATCCTCACCGGGGATTTGAATGCGGAGCCCGGCAGTGCCGCGTGCCGTTCTCTGGAAGAATTCAAGGGATGCGGTGCGCCCATTACGGATGCATCGGCACAGGCAGGCATGACCTTCCACGATTTCAAAAAGGACTGGGAAGGCATGAAGATCGACTATGTTTACACCAATCTCCCCTACGATCCCGCATCGGCGGTGCTGGCGGATGACGAGGTGGACGGGCTGACCCTCTCCGACCACTATCCCGTTGGAGCGGTACTGGAACTGTAACAGCGTTCCCAAAAAACAGATAAGGCAATCGAAAACCATGATTATTGACAGAACGGAGGAAGCAGAGTATGAAATGCCCGGTTTGTTCCTCACCTGACAGCAAGTTGAAGGTGATCGACACACGACCCGTAGAGGAAAACAACAGCATTCGCCGCAGGAGAGAATGCCGCGAGTGCCACTACCGCTTTACAACATACGAGATTGTGGATATTCTCAATCCCATTGTGGTGAAAAAAGACGGCTCCCGCGAATTGTTTGATAAAAATAAACTTCTGTCGGGTCTGCTCAGGGCGTGTCAGAAGCGCCCCGTGGATGCGACCGTGGTGGCGGATGAAATCGAAGCCTCCATTCAGGCATCCATGAAGTCCGAAATTACCTCCCAGCGGATCGGTGAGATGGCGATGGAAAAACTGCGTCAGATGGATCCGGTGGCATACGTGCGCTTTGCTTCCGTTTACCGGGAGTTTAAGGATATCGATACCTTTGCCAGAGAAATATCGGAACTGAAAAACGAAGAGAATCAGAAACTGTAATTCCTTTGTGGAAAGGATGAAATAATATGTATCTTTACATCATTCGTCACGGACATCCCATATATGGACCACAGGAGCGGCTGACGGAAATCGGTCATAAGCAGGCAAACGCTCTGGTGCCCCGGATGGTTCAGAGCGGGATTACGAAAATCTACTCGTCTCCTCTCAGACGTGCGCAGCAGACGGCACAGCCCACCGCGGATGCTCTGGGACTTCCCGTGCAGATTGAACCCTGGATGAGCGAGGATCTTACCTGGCGTCGCTTTGCCCGTCGGGATGAGAAGGACAAGATCCGAACCTGGATGTGGAACACGGACGAGGTGGCGGATTTTCTCAATGAAGAATGCCGGTGTGCGGGGGACGACTGGTGCGATCTTCCCATCATGAAGGAAATGCCCTATGGGAAAGAAGGCTGGAAGGAACTGATGGCGGAGTCCGATGAATTCCTGGCGCGTCACGGATATGTGAGAGCGGGGAACAAATATCGGATTGAAGCCCACAACGATGAACGGATTGCCGCCTTCTGTCATCAGGGCTTTGGGCTGACATGGTTGTCCCATCTTCTGAGGATTCCCACGAATGTGGTGTGGGCAGAATTTGACATGAGCCATACGGGGGTCACCGTGCTCCATTTTGCAAATCACGAGTGCGGTTATACGGTACCGAAGATGCTCTGCCTGTCCGATATGTCCCATATCTTTGCGGATCCGGAATGCGAGTATCAGTATCATACCGCTTTCAAAATTTGAATGAATCGGACGAAAAACAGAATATCCCAACGACTGCTGTGCGAACTTTATGGAGTGCCACGGCAGTTTTTTTGTCTCTCGCAGAGGGCATTACGGCGGTACTGACAACGATTTTCTCCAAAAAAACGGCACAAACACCCGCAAATGGCGCGTTTCACAAAAAATATTCCTCTTTTTTTACGGAAAACGAGAAAAAGAGTTTGACAAAATGGCTTTTTTGTGGTACAATACAATGGTATTATGGAAAAAGCACTGCCATATTTTTGGGTGTGCTCAAAAACAAAGGATTTTCAGCGATGCCACGCTTTTTTATTGATGCATCCGCTGTCACAAAAGAGGGAGACAACACGGTGATTGCCATCGTCGGACAGGACGCGGTACATATCACTCGTGTGCTTCGAATGCACAGCGGGGAACCCCTCGTCGCCTGCGACAGCAACGGAACGGAATACGAAACCCGGATCCGTTCGGTGGGAGAGACCGTTCTTCTGGACGTTCTGGCGGAGCACCCCTCCCGGAACGAGCCCCCGTATCGGGCGGTTGTCTATCAGGCGCTGGTGAAGGGGGATCGGTTTGACACCGTTCTTCAAAAAGCAACGGAGCTGGGAGCCTCGGAGATCGTTCCCATCGTTACATCTCGCTGTACCGTAAAGCTGACCCCGGAGGAAGGCAGACGGAAGGGGGAGCGATGGCAGAGAATTGTGGCGGAAGCGGCGAAGCAGTGCGGTCGGGGTGTAATCCCCACGGTGCGGCTTCCCATGAAACTGGATGACGCTCTTCTGGAAGCAGCGGAGGCGGATTTGCCCCTGTTCTGCTACGAGGGGGAGGGAACCGTTCCGCTTTCGGCAATCATGGGTACCGTGGCAGATCCCCGTTCGGTGGCAGTTGTCATTGGACCGGAGGGCGGTTATTCCGAGGAGGAGGCGGCACGCGCTGCGGCTTCCGGAATGCGCATGACGGGTCTGGGCAGACGAATTCTCCGGACAGAAACGGCAGCCCCCTTTGTGCTCTCCTGTGTATCTTGTCAGTATGAACTCTAACCCGGTGAAACCCGGACAAGACCATTTCAATACTCGTTCTCATCATGAAAGGAGAAGGCTTCCCCGAGAAGCTCATCGTACAATGAATATGGCTAAGACAACAAAATCCACAACCAATCTTCCCGAAAACAAAATGATGTCCCTTGACAAGAGCAAGGCGGGCAGAATCGTTTTCTTCCGCATCCTGATCATTGTTTTGGCAGACGTGGTGGTTTCCACCCTGTTTGATTTTGTGAAGGCAGAAGGCAACCGGGAGTTCTCGTTCGTGATGAATGTGCTTCCCACCCTGCGGATCGTGTTTGCGGCACTCCTCGTGCTCTCCGCCCTCTACTGGGTTCTGGCTTTTGTAAAGAAGCTCGATACGTCTGCTCACATCATGCCGCCGGAAATGATTACAGCACTCTCCCTTTATCTGACCGTGACGGCTGTGTTCTATGATCGCTTCCGGATCTCCCCGATTCTGTTCTACACGATGACCATCATCGCAAGCGTTCTCTTTGCCGTATATTATATCTATACGATTCTTCTTTACAGAAAATAATTCCTCTTCCTATCAGACGGCTTGGTAAATCCGCAACACGGAAAACCAAGCCTGTTCTTGTTTTCTCCCAGGGGTGTCGGCAGGTTTTTATGCCGTTTTTCACTTTTTGACGGTACAAAAACGAATCAAAACCCCGTTTTTTGGTGGAAAAAATGAGGTTTCACAAAAAAAAATGACGAATTCTATGAAAAATCCCAATTTACCTATTGAAAAATACCAAATTATCCTGTAAAATATAGTGTAGTATATACAAAACGAAATTTTCATCAAATTTATGGAAGGGGCAGCATATGTCAAATCGTCTATTTCAAGGAATTATACACCAAATGAAGGATGCTGTGGATCGCGTCATCGGCGTGCTGGATGACAACGGCTATATTATCGCGTGCAGCGAACTGGTCAAAATCGGTGAGATGAGACAGGGCGTGCGGGATGAGCTGGCGTATACCTCCGATGCCATTACGTCGGGTGGCTACACCTACAAGCCTCTGGGCTCCACCACCAAGAGCGAGTATATCGTATTCGTGGAAGGCGAGGACAAGCACGCAGAAAAAACGGCAACCTTGATTTGCGTTTCCCTCTCGAACATCAAGAATCTCTATGATGAGAAATACGACAAGAATTCCTTCATTAAGAACATCATTCTCGATAATATCCTCCCCAGCGACATTTACATCAAATCGAAGGAGCTTCGTTTCAATGCGGAAGAGAACCGCGTGGTGTTCCTCATTAAGTTCCACTCCCGCTCCGACGTTCTTTCTTTTGACATGGTGCAGAACATCTTCCCGGACAAGAACAAGGATTACGTGATCTCCACGGGGGAATCCGATATCGTTCTGGTAAAGGAAGTCAAGCCCAATACGGATATCCGGGAAATTGAAAAACTGGCGAAGAGCATTGCGGATACCCTCAATTCCGAATTCTTTGTCAAGGTGTCCATCGGGATCGGTACCGTGGTAGACAACATCAAAGATCTGGCTCGCTCCTTCAAGGAAGCGCAGGTGGCGTTCGAGGTGGGCAAGGTTTTTGACACCGATAAGAGCATCATCAGCTATGAGAATCTGGGCATCGGCAGACTGATTTATCAGTTGCCCACCACCCTCTGCGAAATGTTCCTGCAGGAAGTCTTCAAGAATGGCTCTCTGGATTCTCTCGACAGAGAAACTCTCATGACCATTCAGTGCTTCTTCGAAAACAACCTCAACGTATCCGAAACCTCCCGCAAGCTGTTCGTGCACCGGAATACCCTCGTGTACCGTCTGGAAAAGATCCGCAAGCTCACCGGGCTGGATCTGCGGGAATTCGACCATGCGATCACCTTCAAGGTGGCATTAATGGTCAAGCGTTATCTTACAACAAAGCCGGTCAAGTATTGATTGCATCCGCGGGATAGCCGGCGGCGATAAACAAACATCTGACAGGGGCTTGACTGCGTGGAATCCAGTCGGTCCCTGACGTGTTTTTCTGCGCACTTGTCCATAAAAAACGTAAAGAAAAGCCATAGATTCGTGAAAATTCCGGGCGAATTGACAGGTTTCGCGATAAAAATTGGAATGCGGCTGTGCAAAGCAACTGGAATTCCGAAAACAAACAAAACCCGATGTACAAAAGGAAAGGTTCTGTATTGTGATTGATTTTGTAAACGTAAAGAAAGCGTACCCGAATGGTACCATGGCACTCAAGGGAGTAAACATCCATATCGACGAAGGCGAATTTGTTTTCATCGTGGGACATTCCGGTGCCGGGAAAACGACCCTCATGAAACTCCTTCTGCGGGAAGAGCGGATCAGCTCCGGCAAACTGATAGTGGGGGATTACGATCTTGCCAATATGTCCAATTTTAAGGTGCCGTATTACAGACGGGATCTGGGCGTGGTCTTTCAGGATTTCCGCCTCTTCCCGAAGAAGACGGTCTATGAAAACGTCGCCTTTGCCATGGAAGTGGTGGGAACCCCCAAAAAGAAAATTGCGCGTCGGGTGCCTGCTATTCTGAATACCGTCAATTTGGCGGGAAAGCAGGATTCCTTCCCCAATGAAATCTCCGG
>JAZSQX010000134.1:0-9639 GCA_045538235.1 Eubacteriales bacterium | reverse complement strand
ACTTCATCGACACCCCCGGATTCCTCGATTTCCAGGGTGACGTGTACGCCGGTATCCGCGTTGCCGACGCTGCGATCATCACGCTCAAGTCGGATCGTAGCCATGTCGTTCTGTGGGCCAAGGAGTTGGGTCTAGTCATTGTCTTCCTAAGACCGCTTGGCCCTCCGACTTACTTCATCGACACCCCCGGATTCCTCGATTTCCAGGGTGACGTGTACGCCGGTATCCGCGTTGCCGACGCTGCGATCATCACGCTCGATGGCAAAGCAGGCGTAGAAGTCGGTGCAGAACTGGCATGGGATAAGGCTTGCGAAGCCGGCATTCCCCGTGCATTCTTCATCAACAAGTGCGACGACCCTGAAGCAAGCTTCGAGAGAGTCTTCACGCAGCTTCACGATCAGTTCGGTGCCTCCGTATGTCCCGTACTGGTTCCCGTTAAGAACGGTAAGGACACCATCTTCCTCAACCTGATTGAAAAGAAGGCGTACTCCTTCGATGCAAAGGGTGTTCGCTCCGAATCCGCTTTCGATTCCGCCATGGAAGACGTTGCTTCCAACTATACCGAAGCGCTCAACGAAGCCCTCGCTTCTACCAGCGAAGAGCTCCTTGACAAATTCTTTGAAACCGGTGAAATCACCCACGAAGAAGCAGT
The DNA here is from genome assembly GCA_045538235.1 of Eubacteriales bacterium. Classification (GTDB taxonomy): domain Bacteria; phylum Bacillota; class Clostridia; order Oscillospirales; family CAG-272; genus UMGS1696. The sequence continues at coordinate 8,987 of JAZSQX010000134.1, read as the reverse complement.
CGAAGCTCTCCACCAGGGTATCATCGATGGCTCCATCGTTCCCGTATTCAGCGGATGCGCCGTCAACCTGTGGGGTATCACCTTCCTTCTCGACACCATCGTCAATTCCTTCCCCCGTCCTACCGCACGCAAGGTGGAACAGATCATCGACGGTGACGGCTTTGCTGAAAAGGCAATCGAATCGGAAGGCGGCGAATGCGCAATCTTCGTATTCAAGACCATCCCCGATCCCTTCGGCAAGCAGACCTTCTTCAAGGTTATGAATGGCACCCTCACCAACGATCTGACGCTGAAGAACACCACCACCGGTGCTCAGGAAAAGATGGGTCACATCTACACCATCCGCGGTAAGAAGCAGACCGAAGTGACCAGCCTCTCTTGCGGCGACATCGGCATGACCTCCAAGCTGGTCAACACCAATACCAACGACACGCTGACCGTGTCCTCCGATATCCAGTACAAGAAGATTTCCTTCCCCCACTCCTACATGACCATGGCAATCATGCCGGCTGCGAAGGGGGACGAAGATAAGATCTCCACGGGTATCACCCGTCTTCTGGAAGAGGATCCCACCCTCATTTATGAAAACAACGCCGAAACCAAGCAGATGACCATTTCCGGTATGGGCGATATGCACCTCGATGTGGTGGTTTCCAAGCTGAAGAACCGCTACGGCACCTCCGTTGTTCTGGAAGCACCCCGTCTCGCATACAGAGAAACCATTAAGGGTACCTCCGACGTGGAAGGTAAGCATAAGAAGCAGTCCGGTGGTTCCGGTCAGTACGGTCACGTTAAGATGCGCTTCTCCCACGGCGAAGAAGAAGGCCTCACCTTCACTCAGTCCGTTGTGGGCGGTACCGTTCCGAAGAACTTCTACCCTGCAGTAGAAAAGGGTCTTCTGGAAGCGATGCAGAAGGGTGTTCTGGCAGGTTACCCCGTTGTCAATCTGGCAGCCGACCTGTACGATGGTTCCTACCACCCCGTTGACTCCAACGAAATCTCCTTCAAGCTGGCAGCCCGCCTCGCATACAAGGACGGTCTCCCGAAGGCAAAGCCCATTCTTCTGGAGCCTGTTGGCGCGCTGAAGGTTACCGTTCCCGATTCCCTCGTGGGCGACGTGATCGGTGATCTCAACAAGAGACGTGGTCGTGTGCTGGGTATGAATCCTCACGACACCAAGTCCGGGTACACGGTTGTGGAAGCCGATGCACCCAAGGGCGAAATGATGGACTACGTCATTACCCTCCGTGCGATGTCCCAGGGTCGCGGCAGTTTCGAATTCGAAGTGGACCGTTACGAAGAAGTTCCCGCAGCCGTTGCTCAGAAGATCATCGCAGAAGCGAAGGTTGAAGAAGATTAATCGGGCATACAATTTCTTAAAATAAATCAAAGCGGATGCCGCATGAAGGAAGAAATCTCCCAAATGCGGCATCCCTTTTCATTCTCCCGGAACAAATTGCCCGTTTTTATCGTCTTAAAGGATACAACCAAACGAAAGAAGGTGTTTTCATGCTGCGACGTTTTTGCCTGCCCTTTCTCTGTGCGCTTTTCCTCCTGGGCTGTCAAAATTCCGCTGAACCGGATTTCCCCGTATCGGAAGAGACGCCGAGCCAAAATCAATCGGAGAGCGCCTCTCTCGCCTCTCCTGCGGCAAAAGAACCTGCCACAACGGAGGAATCAAATCCCCTTTCGGGTGTCCAGTACGTCCGTACCAACGGTTCCGGGGAGGTGCTGGCGTTTCCCTACCTGGTACGGCTGACCACTGTCGAGGATATCCCCGCGTATTACGATGCTTTTGCCGGAATCTATTATCTGGCACAGCGCCCATCCGGCACCGGTGATCCCATGAGCGGTTGGCTGGATGCGGTGGAGTCCTACGATGCGGCGTGGTTTGAAACCCACGATCTTTACTTCGCCATTTTGGAAGAAGGAAGCGGAACCATCCGCCACGAAGCCACCTTGGACGGAAAGACGGTTCGGATCGTGGAAACCGCGCCCTACGTCACCGATGACATGGCACAATGGCACATCCTTCTGGAGGTGGACAAGGGTACTGTCCTCACGGGGATTCAGTTGAAGGAGGATCCCACGATCCACCGAAACGTGTATTCCTCCCCCGCCAGCGCGGAATCCGCCTTTACTGCGGCTCTGATCGATCTGGCATATGAACAGGTGGGCGAGGCGGGACTTCTCCCCGATCTGGCGATGCAGTCCGTGGAGCGAATCCCCTACGGCGCTATCCGGGATTCGGTGCCCAATGAAAACGGCTACCGCTCCGACGACGATGCGCCTGTGTGGAAGATCGTGTTTTCCTCCTCCATCGGCACCTCCGTGGATGCCTACATCAATCACCGGGGATTTGTTTTTGCCATGGTAAAGACGGATCGCCCGACAGAAAAAATTCACTCCGGATCCGCGCATTCGTCACGCCAATCCGGAGTGTTTTTCATTCAAACCGATTCTGCAAAATTCTCCGACAGCCGCAGGCAGAACCAGAAGCAGCTTCCTTCTCCCACCTTGCTCCGCACACCGAATCCCGCGCCGTGGAGCAGGAGGATGTTCTTCACGATGGACAGCCCCAGTCCCGTTCCCATGTTGGCTCGCTTGTGAAAGTCGTTGACCTTGTAGTACCGCTCCCACACCAGAGGTAACTCCTCTTGCGGAATCCCGATACCGGTGTCGATGACCTCCAGCACCACCGTTCCCTCACCCGGTGGACAGATCTGCCGGATCACGACGGTTTTGTCGTCCCCCGTATAGTTCACAGCGTTATTGATCAGATTATACAGCACCTGCAAAATCCGCCCCTCGTCCGCCTCCACGTACACGTCCCGGTCATGGAGAAAATCGATACGGTATCCATCATGCTCCCGGAGTTTGGCGTAGCGTTCCAGAGTTCGCCGCACCACCTCCGTGAAGTTGAATCGGGTGATCCGCAGGGTCTGGGTTCCGCCCTGATACCGGCTGATTTCCAGCATATCGTTCACCAGGGAGGTGAGACGGTTTGTTTCATCGATGACGATCTGCATATTCTCCGGTGTCATTTCCCCGGGCAGATCCCGCATGACCTCCGTATATCCGGCAATCATGGTAAGGGGTGTTCTGAGATCGTGGGACACGTTGGCAATGAGATCCTTCTGCATCCGATCCAGTTGGGAGAGCTCGTACGCCGCCCGATTCAGGGTTGCCGACAAATTCTCCGTTTCCTGACAGTTGCCGCCTTCAAAATTCACGTTATAGTCTCCCAGCGCCAGCTTGGATGCCTCGCTGCTCATCCGCCGGATGGGACGGGAAATCCGGCTGGAAAAGACGATTGCCATTCCCACGCCCAGGATCACGATCACAAAACTAATCCAACTGAGTTGGGAACGGAGAGTATCCACCGTTGCCCGGAGCGGCACAAATTCCGAGTCGAAGAGCAAAAACAGCTCCCGCTCCCCTGTGTGGAGAATCCGCGCCAGAATCACGTTGCCGCCGTCCTCCTCCACGGAATCCTCTCCGAACAGGGATTTCATCCGAAATTCCGTGACGGCGTATCCGCCCTGCTCAGCGGCATCCCGATACAGTTGATTGAGCTGCTGATCGGAGCGGATGTTGTGAAGATAGCAGAAAGAGTTCACGTGCTTTTCCGCCAGAGTTTCCACCATGCGTTTTCCGAAGCGCCCTTCGGTAATTTCGTACACCGTAATGCAAACCGCGTATTCTCGCGCCATATCCGCCGTCACTTCGTCAATGGTATCTGCGTCCGGCAGAGTTTCCACCATCCGACAGACCGTATCCGCACAGCGCGACAGATCCTTCCGCTTGACGGCTCGGTAAATATCGTCGAGCAGTACAATCTGGAAAATCCACAGAGTCGCCAGCACTACGATACTGAAGCACAGAAACGCCGCGATCATTTTCATCCGAAGGCTGAAGCCCCCAGATCCGTTTTTATCTCTCCACATCAAAGCGGTAGCCCACTCCTCTCAGCGTCACGATGAAATCCGCGTACCGCCCGAGACTCTTCCGCAGCAGCTTGATATGGGTATCCAGCGTCCGATCGTCGCCGAAATAATCGTACCCCCACACCTCGCAGATCAGCTTTTCCCGGGTCAGCGCGATATTTTTGTTTTTCAGCATATAGAAGAAGAGATCGTATTCCTTCGGGGTCATTTCCGCCCGCTCCCCGTCCACGTAGACGATGCGTGCCGTCAGATCCGCCCGGAGTCCGCCGCCAGCCAGTTCCACGATCTCGTTCCGCATTTCCGTCTCTGCGGCAGGGGACGCCATCCGCACCCGCTTCATCACCGCGTCAATGCGGAGCATCAGTTCTTTTGGTGAGAAGGGCTTTACCACGTAGTCGTCGATTCCCAGCTCAAAGCCGTTGATCTTGTCGTATTCCTCCCCGCGGGCGGACAGCATAATAATGGGGATGTTCGAGAACTTCCGAATCTCCCGGCAGGCGGAAAACCCATCCAGCTCCGGCATCATGATATCGATGACCATGATGTCAAAGCCCCCATTCCGGCAGTATTCCACCGCCTGCATCCCGTCTCCCGCCTCCGTGATGGTGTGTCCCTCGTAGGCCGCGTACTTGCCGATCAGCCGGCGGATCATCTCTTCGTCATCTACTACAAGAATGTGATACATCGTTTTTCTCCTATCTGTCTTTCTCCATGCAAAAAGGGAGGTACTGTCAGTATCCCCCCTTTGCTGCCGTATTGTTCACACGGTTTTCATTTTTTATTCTTCATTCCCGTCCCGGAATCGTACCGAAGTACTCCCTCGGTCGGGTTATCTGGGGGAACGATCGCTCTGGCTGCCGGGTTCCTTTTCTTCAAAGGCAATCTCCGACTGGGGTGTGGGAACCTTTTCGTAGCAGGTGACCTCCACCTCGGTGAGTTTCCCTTCCCGATACAACTGGAATTTCAGCGTATCGCCCACGGCACATCCCATCAACATTTCCTTGATGTCATGGGAGGAGGAAATCTCCTGCTCATTTACTGCGATGATCCGGTCGCCCACCTGGAGCACCTTATCGTTGTAACCGGGTGTCAGTTCGCTGACGTACACACCGGGTTTCAAATTATAGTAGAAGAAGAAACTGGAGTTGCTGACCTCCGTGAAGGTAACGCCGATGGTCACCTTGCCTCGGACGTAGCCGTATTCCAAAAGCTGTTCCGATACGCTCAGGGCTTCGTTCACGGGAATGGCAAATCCCAGCCCCTCCACGTTGCTTCCGCTGGACTTGGCGTTGACGATGCCCACCAGCTGACCTGCCATGTTGAACATCCCGCCGCCGGAATTGCCGGGATTCACCGCCGCATTGGTCTGAATCAAGCTCATCTTCACACCGTTGACGGAGATTTCTCGTTCCGTGGCGCTGACGATGCCGTTGGTCACGGTGCCGCCCAGCTCGCCGAGGGGATTGCCCACCACGACCAACTCTTCGCCCACCGCCAGTTTATCGCTGTCACCGCAAACTGCCGCAGTCATACCCTCTGCCTCCACCTTCAGGATGGCAATATCCGCATCGGAATCGTACCCCACCACGGAAGCGGTGTATTCGGTGCCGTCTGTGAGGCGAACGATGATGTTGTCCGCCACTGCCGCCGTTTCTTCATTGGTAATCACGTGGGCATTGGTGATGATATAGCCGTCATCGGAGATGATCACCCCGGAGCCGGCACCCTGGGTCACGTACTGATACCACACGCTGTTGTTGTTGAACTCCGTGGTGATTTCCACAACGGAATTCTTCACCAGCGCCGCCACTTCGGCATAGGTGAGATTCTTATCGGAGTTGCCGGTAGAAACTGCCACTTCCTCCACCTCGCGGTAGATGGTCACGGGCTCCTGTTTGGTTCCGCTCTGTGCCGCACCGCCGAAGGGATTGTTGACATTGCCAGTATAACCGCTTTCGTTTTCGCCTGCCAGCATCCGATTGGCGAGATACACGCCGCCGAATGCGAAGCATCCCGACAGAATGATGGTGAGGCAGCAGATCACGGCAATGGCGCTGCGGGTAACGGGCTTCGCCTGTTTTCTTCGGTTTACAGGGGTATAGGAGATCTGCCCACTCTGCTGTCCGTACTGATGCGGAGGTTGGTAGGGCTGATAGGAATTCTGCCAGTTCTGTCCCTGATTTTGCTGACCCGCATCGTTCCGGTATTCTCCCCTGGGAGACTGTCCGGAATTTTGTCCCTGATGGTTGTGATTCTGCTGATAGGGAGACGTATACGATCCGGAGGAGCTGTAGCCTCTGAAATAGGGATTGTTCTGGGGCTGAGGGGGTGTCTGTCTCGGCGTTTCCTGGCTGGACTGTGGTTCCCCTGCTTTTTCCGGAACGGCAGGCTGTTCCGCCTCTTCCGTCTTCTTTACAATGGGCGCTTCCTCCTGTCCAGAAGTATTCTTATCATCACGAACATCCAGAGTCGGATTCTCGTTTTTGGTAGGATCCGGCTGGTTGTTCCGTTCGTTCGGATTCTGATCAAATTCTTTCATCATGGTTTCCTTTCGTCGCCGCACGGGTTTCGTGGGTTCGTTTTCATTACGATGCTATTATACGGCTTCAATGTGATGCTTTTTTGACGACACACGAAACATTATTTGAAATCTCGCAAAGATTTGCGCGACGACATTCTGAACTTACGCGGCAGGGTTTTCTTCTGCCGATTCTGAGGCAATCTCGCCTTCGGGCTCTGCGGGACCGGGCAGATCCACCGTGATTACAAAGCCGTCGGCATTGTTGCCGGAAACGGTGTATTCCGAATAAACTTCTCCGTTAAAGAGAAGAATTTCCGTCTGCTCCCCTTCCGCTTTCGGAACGTAATAGGTGAGCCATCCGCCCTCCGTGGGAACTGCCGTCAGTTCCACATCGGACATGGCGCCGTTTTCCGCAATGTACAGAAGCTTCGTTTCCATCGTGTAGTCTTTCAGAAGGTCTATGTATTCTTCCAGGCAGAGAGATGCCCGCATAATGGCTCTGGCGTGTGCCTCTCCCACATAACGGAAATGCCATGCCTCGTAGCCGATTTTGGTGATATCGACTTTATCATCCGGATAGCGGTGGATGAATCCGTGTTCCGCGCAATGCGCATTCAGCCAAGAGCCAAATTCATGGCTGGCAATGGGCACTACCAGTCCGTCATCCGTGTAGAAGGACAAGTCACACGCCAGACCAGTCTGATGCTCACTGTATCCGGGCACCGCCACGTACTTTCTCGTGTATTCTTCCCCCTCCGTCGCCATATAGGAATCCCAGATTCTCTGCTGATCATCCATGGTACGGTGTCCGCTGTTGATCAGAAGATCGTCACATCCCGTGTCCTCCTGCAGTGCCACTACCATGGCTTCCAACGCACCAAATGCCTCCACGGTCATACCGATATCGGTCTTCGCCACCTTCAGCTTGCCCGTACGATCGGTATACGCGTTCTTCAGGGTGAGATTGTCCGTTTCATCGTAGAAATACTGATAGTTCACCAGTACCAGAAGCCCCTTGTCCAGCATGGTATTGTCCACGGTCAAAGGCAGAAACGTTTCCGGCTCTTTCTCCGGTTCTTCCGTTTCAGTGACAGCGGGCGTTTCCTCCGTCGTGTCGCTTTCGCCACTCAGATCGTCGTTCTGATACCGATCGGGAATGCCGCCAGTCTCGCTTCCCGCCTGCTCCAGAATGGCATCGTTTTTCGCAATCTGCGCAGCGCTGAGGCTGATGATGCCCACAATCAGCGCAAAAAACAGCACGATGCCCACAACACGTCCCACGTTTGCCGTAGCCTTCTTTTTGCGGCGCGCCTGGTAGTTGTGGTATTCCCGGTAATATTCTTCCTGTCGGTTTCGCGGAGCCGTTCCTTGGGGTCTGGGATTCACAGTACCGGGCTGGTTATCGTTCAGATACTGCTGTTCCATGCGGCGTCTGCGGAGTTCCTCCCCGGATGCGCCACCGGACTGCCGTGCTGCCTGTCTTGCGGCTTCCAGTCTGCGGCGCTCCTCATCGGTGAGGGGACGTCTCGGCTGCGTCGCCTGCTGGGTCTGGGGATTTTGTCTTCCTGTATACGAATTTCTGTCTTGATTCTGATTCACTTCTGCACCATGCTTTCCTCTGACAGCCACCCTTTTGGGAATGGTATCAGACTTCATTTTTCGGTAAATTGCGCTGGGATATAACATCCCTTCTTATTATAAAATATTTCCTCCGAGAAATCAAGAGTATGGGCGAAAAAGGATAAAAAAAGCGGCATATCTGCTCGATACACCGCTGATTTTTCGTTATATTCTCGGTTTTACAGATGCTCTCATTCCATGGCATCCCGACGGGAGAGATTGAATCTGCCCTTTTCGTCAACGCCCAGGAACTTGACCCTGATCTTGTCGCCCACGTTGCAGACGTCTTCCACCTTTTCGGTGCGCTTCTTATCCAGCTTGGAGATGTGAACCATGCCTTCCTTCTTGGGGGCAAATTCCACAAACGCGCCGATGGGGATGATCCGGGTAACGGTACCTTCGTAGATGGCGCCAACCTCGGGTTCGAAGATAATCCCTTCGATGGTTGCCTTCGCTGCCTGGATGCCAGCCTTTTCGATACCGGCAATGAAGAGGGAACCGTCGTCCTCGATGGTAATCTTGGTAGCGGTTTCTTCCTGAATCTGCTGAATGACCTTACCCTGCTTACCGATGACATCCCCGATCTTTTCCGGAGGAATGTGCATGGACAGCATCTTGGGAGCGTATTCGGAAACTTCTTCTCTGGGAGCGGGGATGGCCTTCAGAATCACTTCATCGATGATGTAGTCGCGACCCTTGTGGGTAACGGCGAGGGCTTCCTTGATGATTTCGGGAGTCAGACCGTCGATCTTCAGGTCCATCTGAATAGAGGTGATACCCTTATGCGTACCGGCAACCTTAAAGTCCATGTCGCCATAGAAGTCTTCAAGGCCCTGAATGTCAATCATGGTCATCCATCTTTCACCCTCGGTGATAAGACCGCAGGAGATACCTGCAAC
>JAZSQX010000144.1:0-3204 GCA_045538235.1 Eubacteriales bacterium | reverse complement strand
CGGCTTCCGTCAGATCATCCGAAACTTTGCTGTGCTGTTTCCGGGCTTCTTCCAGTTCCTGTGCCACCGCATAATCCAGCACGTCGTCCACTTCCGGCATTCCGAGGATGTTGAGTTTGCTGATTACCTCTCGGATCTGGTCTTTCAGTTCCTCCATCTGCTCGGTCAGGTCTTCGTGGGAACGGAGATAGGATTTTTCCAGTGCCGCAATCTGCTTCTCCAGTGCTTCGATCTGCGCGGTGTTGTCGGAAGTGCTTTCCGGTTCGACGGCTGCCGCTCCAGTTTCCGTTTCAGCGGATTGAGGCTTCAAGGCATCCAGTTCTTCCTGCAAAGCCCCGCGCTGATTCAAGTAATCCTCATATGCCCGCAATTCCTGCTTTTCCATAGAGGTGAGCTGCTTTTCCAGGGAGGTGAGCTGCGCCGACAACGCATTGGCTTCCGTCACATCCTCTGCGGCGGCGGTCAGTTTCTCCACCTGCTTTTTCAGGGATTCTTCTCTCTTTTTCAGAGATTCATACCGGTACTCCGCATCGGCAAAGTCGTATTCCGCCATCGCCAGTTTCTGTTCCAGTGTGGTGGTCGAGAGAATATCCTCTTCGATCATCCCTTCCGCCTGGGCGATCTTACTCTTCACGTCGCTGATGGTATTTTCAAGCGCCGCAATCTGATCGTCCAGCAGAGCAATTTCTGCTTCCATTCCTTCGATCTGTCGTTCCAGCTGCGTGGAAGAGCCGTTTTCTGCGAGAATGGCGTTGTATTCCGTCTCAAGAACGGCCAGTTCGGTTTTTGCGGCAGTCACCGCATCCCGTGCATCCGAAATGGTCTTCTGTGCCGTCAGTTCCGTGACGGTATCTCCCAGAAGTGCCAGTTCGTATTCCTTTTTCAGGGATTCATATTCCGCCTGCACCGAGGAAAGTTGATCGCTGGCGCCCCCCTTCAGGGAGAGAATGGGAGAGCCGATGCTCACATAGTCCCCCGCCTTCACGTACACGGAGACCACCCGACGGGACTGGAGAAGACCGTCATCCGCTTCCGCCGCATCCGCCTCGTATACCACGTTGTAGCTTTCGTTTGCCTTCACCGTTCCCGTCGCCTTGACGGAGGTGGTCAGCGAGGCGTACCGGGGGTACTGTGCCGACACCTCGGGAAGGGAGTAATTCAGAATTGTATTGGAAAAGAAGGTGAGAAGAAGAAGGATCACCAGAAAGATGATTGCCACATTTTTCACCCATGCTCTGCGAGCCGAATCCTTAGCCATATTGTAACTCCTTATGTATATGCTCAATTGTAACGCCGCTTGCTTAACCCTTGACCGAGGCGGAGTAGGCGATGCCCTCTACCAGATACTCCTCGCTGTACAAAAACAGGAGGATCGGCGGCACCATGTACACCACCGCAATCGCCAGAGCCACCCCCGTGTCCCCTTCGTTGATCTGGGACAGGAACACGGACAGGGGGTAGATGTCCATATTGTTCTTCAAAAGAACCAGAGGTTGTTCCACCATATTCCAGTAGTCGATAAAGACGAGAATCGCCACGGAATAGAGGGTACTTTTACACAGCGGCAGGAAAACCCGAGAAAAAATCTGCCATTCCCCTGCCCCGTCCAGCTCCGCCGCCTCCACGAGGGATTTTGGAATCCTTCGCATAAATTTGGTGAGAATGAACACAGAGAAGGGGGAGAAGATGCCCGGCAGGATAATCGCCCATCGGGTATCGAGGAGGCTCAGCCGATCCATCACAATGAAGTTGGGAACCAATGTTACCTGATACGGCATCAACATCAGTATGATGTAGGCAAAAAAGACGATGGAACGGAATTTCGTGTTCACCCGTGCGAAGCAGTAGGATGCCCCTGCCGCCACCGCCAGCTGAAACATCACGATGGGGATCACGTAAATCATGGAATTCCAGAATTTGATGAGATATTCCGGGGAGCGGAACAGCACCGTGCCATACTGTCCGAAACTTACCCGCTCCGGTATCAATTGAAGATTGACCTTTTCCGAGATGAACACCCGACCCCCGTCCCCGGAAATCCCCAGTCCCGTGAAAATCTTGCCGTAGTTGGCAGAAATTTCCGTGGTGGACATAAAGGAGTTGGTGATGGTGAACACCGTGGGGAACAGGAACAGCGCCGCGAAGGTGAGAAGAATCACCATGGCACACAGAAGAAAGAGAATCCGTGAAAGTTTGAGTTTCTTTTTCCTTCCACCGGAAGCGGGGAGCGTACGGTTTTCGTCCAAATAGAGTTTTCGGTTGCCCGTCATTCTTCGATCCCTCCTCCCGCTTTGCCGTCCACCCAGAGGAGCAGTCCGATGATGACGATCATGATCGCGCACAGCACAATGGCGGCACTGGATAATTTCTGATAGTCGTACCCGTTGAAGGTATTGTTCATGAAGTGCTGGAGGGTGTACATATTGTCGTAGGGGTAGTTCCCCGTCAGGAGATACACCTCCCGGAACACCTTGAACGAATTGATGAGGGACATGATGGTGACAAACGAAATAGTGGAAGACAGATAACGCAGTTTGATGGAGAAGAAGCGACGCACCGTTCCGCATCCGTCCAGCATAGCAACCTCCAGAATTCCCTTCGGGATGGCGGACAGAGCGGAGAGGAACATAATCATGTTGTAGCCGATGTTCTTCCACAAAAACAGAAGCACCACCACGATATAGCCGTAATCGGATTTGAGCCATTCCACGGGATCCGCCCCGAACAGCGCGGTGATATCATTGACCACGCCGTGATAATCGAACAGCACCTGCCAGATCAGAATGACCGAGGCGGCGGGAACGATCATGGGGGAGAGAAACACGGTACGGAACAAACTCCGTCCGGGAATATTCGTGTCGAGAAGCACCGCCAGCGCCAGGGAGATGATTACCACGAGGGGCACCGCAGTCAGGGAGAAGACTCCCGTATTTTTCAGCGCCAATCGGAAAGCGGCATTCTGAAACAGCCGCGAGAAATTCTCGAACCCCACAAATTCCATGGAGGTGTTATTGTTGATAAGGGAATAGAAAATCACCACGAGGAAGGGGAGTAGGAAAAACAGAAGAACGCCTCCCAGGGACGGGAACAGAAATACTGAAGTACGCATCCGTTCCCGGCGTTCCCGTCTTGAGAGCCGTCGGGTTTTTCTGATATTCGGTTCCGTGGAAATCACCGCGGTCATTGCGGCCTTTTCGGTTGTTT
>JAZSQX010000133.1:0-4004 GCA_045538235.1 Eubacteriales bacterium | reverse complement strand
CTTCTGGATATTATATGCCGCCGCCCCGTCTGCGGGAAGTGCTTCCAGGGGATAGACCACTTCGTAAGAGGTCACGCCGTTTTCCGCCAGGATCATCTGGGCGGGTTCTGCCATCTCGGGCTGGGTTTCTGCTTGGGATTCGTTCGGTGCCGTATCCCCACCGCAGGCCAGCAAAGGCAGGGTCAGGCAGAGGCACAACAGCAGGTAACAAGGTTTTTTCATGGTTTCATTCTCCTGTTCAATCCATACGATCTATGTTCGCATTCTCATGCATCGATGCCGCGTCATCATGGTCTCGCCGCAATCGTCCGGGTCAGATTTCATCATCGGTGTAGGTGTAAACCTCGCCGCACTCGAAATATTTCACATCCAGCTCGGGGCATTTTTCCCGTAGGATGTCCGCCGTATAGACCATTCCATCCCGTTCGGAGCCGATGTGTCCCATGACGATCAGCGCCTTCTTGTGCCCCAGCTGAGCCGCGTCTCTTGCATATTCGCACAGACTCCACTCGCTGGCTTCCCCCGTCAGAAGGATCTCGCAATCATCGGAGCGCAGTTCCTCGAACACGCCCCCCGGAGTTCCGAACATCCCCGTGATGTTGGTGCAGGGGACATCCCGGGTGCCGGCGATACGGAGATGGCGGATGCCGCAGTTTTTCTCAATCTGCTTTGCCACCTCCACGGGGGTCATGGGCGTATCCAGCACCACCCGCACGTAGTCAAAACCCCGGTACGTGGTCTTTCCCACAAAGCCAAACTGGCGGATCTGCCCGGCGGCAATCACATCGGGATCCGTGTAATGGGGATGGTCGTGATACCGATAGATGGTCAGCCCGGATTCCTCGATGAAGCGTCTCTTTTCCACTTCCAGCTTTTCGTCAGAATGGCGATCCATGTGGTTATAGTAGGTGGGTTCATGGACGATCAGAAGCTCAGCACCCCAATCTTTTGCCGCCCGCACCACGTTCGGCGTGGGGAACATGGCAACCGCTACCTTCTGTACTTCCCTCTCCGGATCCCCGCTTTTGCAGGTATCGCAGGAGGCGGAATAATCCCGTTTCTGTGCCATCTCAAACAGCACATTCATGATTTCGTTTGCCTTCATATCGTCAATTTCCTTCGGTTCTGTTTTCTTTTTTTCATTATAGCATAACCCCCCATGGATTGCAAGATAAACCGAAATTTTTATAAAAAAAACGATGCCGACTTCTCATCCGCATCGTTTCTTCTTGCATAAAAAATTTTAATAAGCCGAATCGGGCAAATACCCATAGACCCATTCGTCCGGATAAATCGCAAGAGCACCGGTTCCTTCCCAGCGCCGCAGCGTTGCATAGCCGAGTTTGGATTCCTTTGCTACCCAGGTGCCGTTTTCAACCGTCAGAACCGTCATGAACACTTTAATCCGAGACGGATTTACCGTGCCCGCATTGGCATCATCGTTTTCATAGATGAAGGATTCTTCATTCGCTGCGGCATCTCCGGGCAGTCCCCGTATTGCGGATAGGCGCGCACTCCATTGAAGCGAAGTCGCATGGCAAACAGCATATCGTACAGAATCCCTACTTTTTTAAGTACACAAATTTTCCCATTGGATTCACCTTCGTTCGACTGTATTCTACTATAATTGAAAGAATTGTCCCCCGAAAAAACATTTATAACTTTGCTCATCGATTTCCCCCATCCTCTGGATTGTTGCGTGCTCAACACCGATTGCGCGGAGACCGCCCACGTCATCCGCAACAAAAAAGAAAAATCCCAAAAGTCCCTGATATATCAGGATTTTCGGGATTTTCATTGAAATGAAATCGGATCAACCAAGCAAGAACCCAATGGAATTTTTCTGATCGGATTCTTATCAGAGCTTGTTCCGCATAATCTTACCACTGGTAGTCTTGGGCAGCTCGTCCCGGAAGACCACAATACGGGGGTATTTATACGGCGCGGTATTCCGCTTGACGTATTCCTGGATTTCCTTTTTCAGTTGGTCCGTACCCTCCGTGCCCTTGGTCAGCACGATGGATGCCTTGACCACCTGACCGCGAATCTCATCCGGCTCGGCGGAGACACCGCATTCCAGGACGTAGGGCAGTTCCATGATGACGTTTTCAATCTCGAAGGGACCGATGCGGTAGCCGGAGGACTTGATGACGTCGTCGATCCGTCCCACGTACCACAGGAAGCCGTCTTCATCCCGCCATGCCAGATCCCCGGTATGGTAGAAGCCGTCGTGCCATGCTTCCGCCGTCTTTTCGTCGTCCAGATAATAGCCCTTGAACAGACCGCAGGGTGCGCCGTTTGCCGTGTTGATCACGATTTCACCCGTTTCACCGTCCGCCACTTCTTCCCCATCGGGATTGATGAGGTGAACGTCATAAATGGGACAGGGTTTACCCATGGAGCCCAGTTTATGAGGCGCTCCCACCAGATTGCCGATCATGCAGGTGGTTTCACTCTGGCCGAAGCCTTCCATGATCTGCAGTCCCGTTGCCTCCTCGAACCGGCGGTATACTTCCGGGTTCAGTGCTTCGCCCGCCGTGGTCGCGTGACGCAGGGAGGAGAAATCGTATTTGGACAAATCTTCCTTGATCAGCATCCGGTACATGGTAGGCGGTGCACAGAAGGTGGTGATGCCGTATTTCTTGAACATGGGCAGAATCTTCGCCGCGTCAAACCGATCGAAGTCGTACACGAAGGTTGCCGCTTCGCAGAGCCACTGGCCGTACATCTTACCCCACATTGCCTTCGCCCAGCCCGTATCGGAGATGGTAAAGTGGAGTCCCTCATCGGAATTGTCCACACAGTGCCAGTATTTTGCAGTATGGAAGTGACCGAGGGCATATTTATAATTATGAAGGGCAATTTTCGGGTATCCCGTGGTGCCGGAGGTGAAGAACATGAGCATGGGATCGTCGCCGCAGGGGCTGTCTTCCTGCCGCTCAAACTTGCCGCTGAACAATTCGTATTCCTCATCAAAGGAATGCCAGCCCTCTCTCTGACCGTTCACGATGATCTTCGTGGTGAGACCGGGGCATTTTTCCGCCGCCAGATCCGCCTGGTTCGCCGTGTCTCCGTCTGCAGTACAAAGGATCGCAGAAACGCCCGCCGCTTCAAAGCGATATTCAAAGTCATGCGCCACAAGCTGTGCCGTTGCGGGAATGGCGATAGCACCCAGCTTGTTCAGACCCAGCATCGCAAACCAGAACTGATAGTGCCGCTTCAGCACCAGCATGACCCGGTCGCCCCGCTTGATGCCCAGCGACTTGAAGTAGTTGGCGCACTGGGAGGATGCCCAGGAGATCTGCTTGAAGGAGAGATCCCGCTCGGTGACACCGTCCTTTGCCACGTACATCATGGCGCGTTTGTCGGGCTTTTCCTTGCCGAGAGCGTCCACGATATCAAAGGCGAAATTGAACTTGTCCGCGCCCTGGAAGGTGATTTCCGTAGGCGTGCCGTTTTCGTTTTTCTTCACGCTGATAAAGCGCTTGTAAATCCGCTGTTCCGTGGTAGATTCGGGAGCCGGTTTGCCGGAACGAAGTCCCACCTTCTCTCCCGTGGAGGTGTCCCCCGTGGGATTGAGAACGATGGCGTAGAACAGGCAGTCTTCCCCGTCCACCGCCACCATCCCGTGCGGTGTGGAGCTGTCGTAGTAAATGCTGTCCCCTTCCTTGAGGATCTCGCAGTGACTGCCCACCTGCACCTTCAAGGCACCCTTGATGACGATGTCACATTCCTGCCCCTCGTGGGTGGTCAGTTCAATATCACTCCGCGCCGCGTTTTCGTCATACTGCGCCACAACGTACAGGGGCTCGGAAATACGGTTCTTGAAGGAAGCAGCCAGATTGTAGTAAATCATTCCGTGTGCCTGCTCGATCTTCTGACCCCCGCCCTGTCGGGTGACGGTATAGCCCGCCAGCGTGGGGCTCTTCCCTTCAATAATATCGGTAACGTCGACGTTAAACGCCAGTGCACAGCGATAGATGAACGCGAATGCCAGATCCTGC
>JAZSQX010000247.1:0-4817 GCA_045538235.1 Eubacteriales bacterium | reverse complement strand
CATGACCCTCATCAATTTCATGGAGCAGTACCAGAACGGCGTCACGGGCTTCGAGCGGTTTTTAGAAATCATGGATGCGGAGCCGGAAGCGGATGCCCCCGACGCCGTTCCCATGGGGGAGGCACAGGGTCACATCGAGCTCCGGGACGTGTCCTACGGCTACGGGGACGACAAAGAAGTGCTGTCCCATGTGAACTTGAATATTGAAGCCGGCAAAACCTTCGCTCTCGTGGGTCCCTCCGGCGGCGGAAAGACCACCATCTGCCACCTGATTCCCCATTTCTACGAAACGGATCAGGGTTCCATCCTCATTGACGGGCGTGACATCCGCACCGTGACGCGGGAATCCCTCCGAAAGAACATCGGAATCGTTCAGCAGGACATTTATCTCTTCAACGCCAGCATCCGGGAGAACATCCTCTACGGCAGACTGGATGCCACCGACGAGGAGATCATCGAAGCCGCCAAGCGCGCCAACATCCACGACTACATCATGTCCCTGGAAAACGGCTATGCCACCGAAATCGGCGAGCGGGGTGTGCGCCTCTCCGGCGGTCAGAAGCAGCGGCTTTCCATCGCACGGGTATTTCTCAAAAATCCTCCCATTCTGATTCTGGATGAAGCCACCAGCGCTCTCGACAACACCACGGAAATTCTGATTCAGCAGGCGCTGGACGAGCTGTGCCGGGGTCGTACCACTCTCGTTGTCGCCCACCGACTCTCCACCATCAAGAACGCGGACGAAATCGCCGTGATTGCCGATGGCAAAATCGCCGAGCAGGGGACGCACGAGGAACTGCTTCAGAAAAACGGACTCTACGCCGATCTGTACAGTCTCCAGTTCCGTGGGAATGCGTGACGGGTGAAAAAACGCGAGGGACACTTTTTTGAAAAAAAGTATCCCCCGAACCCCCATCAAAAAACTTTAACCAGTTAAAAAACAACAAAGTGCAGTGAAAATCCGGAGCGGATTCCAACTGCACTTTGTTGTATTTTACGGATCAGGTTTTTGAGGAGACCCCTTTTTTTCACTTCCCCATCTCCGCCATGGAAACGGCATGAACGTGGGGGATGGGCTTCCACTCCACCTTCCTAAAGAGGGCGGCGCACACGGAAACCCGTCCGATGATATCAAATAGCGGGAACAGGAGCGAGTACCCCAGCCACCGAATCCATGGAATCGCCGGGAGCCGCTTTCGTTCCATGAGCAGCGTATATGCCGCGAGCAAGACCCCGCTCGCCCAGCCGCCAAGGATACTTCCGAGGAGCACTCCCAATGCCGACAGCGCCGATCCCGTTCCGATTCCCGTCAGTACCGCGGCAAGGAGCGTCAGACCCACCGTACACAGCGCCCGGGGGAAGACCACGGTGAGCATATCGTAGCAGCAAAACCGCCCCATCCCCCGGTTCCGGAAAATCCCCCGCAGGAGCCGTCCGCCCTCTTTTGCGAACACCCACAAGTTCCCCTTTGCCCAGCGAAGACGCTGACGGAGGGCAATTTGCAAATCCGTTGGCTGTTCGTCGTAGAACACCGCCTCGTACTGGAAGGAAATCCGCTCCCCGTCCGCCACCGCATGAGCCGCCAGTTCCCGGTCCTCCGTCAAAGACGTAAAGTGCCAGCCGTCCCGAAGAATCTCCCGATGCAGGAGGATCCCCGTTCCCTGAATCCGGGTTGCCAGCCGCAAGAAGGAGCGCGCCCGATGCTCACACCGCACCGTCCGGAGCCAGTGGATGCCGTAGGAGGCGGAAATCCAGTTGGCTCCGAAGTTTTTGGTGTGGCGGTAGGAGGTGATGATCCGCTCCCCCGCGTCGAAGGCATCGTTCATGCGCGACACGTAATCGGTCGCCAGAAGATTGTCCGCGTCAAACACGAAGTAGCCGTCGAAGGCATCGGGGTCGTAGGTCTCCCGGATCCGATCCACGAGAAAGGCGAGAGCGTGTCCCTTGGTGCGGCGCTCCGGATCGAATCGCTCCCAGCAGACAGCACCTCCCGCTCTCGCCGTCTCCGCTGTGCGATCCGTACAGTTGTCCGCCACCACAAAGGTTGTCAGGCAATCATCGGGATAATCCTGCTGTCGGATGCTCGCGAGAAGATGCCCGATGACCGCCTCCTCGTTCCGTGCAGCAATGAGAATGCCATACCGGTGCTGTTGTTTTGCCGGCGGGAATGCCCGCGTGGTGAACGCCCCGGTGAGGGTGTAAAGGGCAAAATGACTCATAAGAAGGGAAAGAACCCCCTGCACCCAGTTCACAATTTGAAGGATAATCTGTACCATAGCAGCACGATTATACCCCAGCCGTCCCAGGGATGCAAGGGGGTTCGATGTTTTCTAACAGAGTTCTAACGGAAGTCCTGTTCGGGAAAATGGAATTTTCATCCGTTTTTCATGAAATTTTAATCTCCGGGCTTGTTCGTGTTCTCCTTCTTCGGCTTGCCCGCGCCCTCGATCCAGCCGATAATCTGCCCGGAGAGCACCACGGTGAGCAGGGAGTACACCATTCGCCGGGGCGGGATATAGGTGAGGGACAGCCCCAGAATGAGGAGATCCGAGATGAGGTACATCCAGCGGATATTCCCCCCCGTCAGCCGGGACAGGGACAGAGCCAGGGCATCATCTCCGCTGGGAGCACCGCCGCCGCGCACACAAAGTCCCACGCCGACACCCACAAACACAGCACCCAGAATCGCCGCCGCAAGAGGATGCTCCGCAATGGTGGGAAAGAGGGGCGATATCTGCTCAAACAGGAAGTAGAACAGAGAAAATCCCCCTCCGGCTACCGCAGAACGGATGATAAAATCCCGTCCCAGCACCCGCCAGCCCAAGAGGTAGCAGAGTGCATTGCCGATCAGTCCCGTGAGGGCGGGAGACAGGGAAAACCAATGCTCCAAAAGCAGCGTCATCCCCAACACGCCCCCTTCGGTGATGTCCGCGAAGGCGTGAATGTGGCAGAGTCCGAAAGCGAGAATCCCGCTTCCCACCAGAAGAAGGAGCAGATTCCGTCGATTCAGGGATTCTCTCATGGCAAAACTCCTTTCCAGAAATAAGGAAACCGCCGCCATCACGCGCAAAGCATCCGGCGGCAGCCATTCGTTGAGTTCCGTCGTTCTGGGATGGGATCCCGCGCCCTTATTTCTTCGGTTTCTTCAGTTCAAAGAAGCCGAGAATCCGACGGTTGCCCAGCCCCAGCAGATAGGCGACCGTTCCCACAAACAAGGCGGGGAAGATCACCAGCAGGTGAATGATGGGGTTGTGAGGGGAGAAATAGGACACAATGCCCGCATACATCCCTTCCCACAGGAGGCACAGGGAGCGCCCGATCACGTTCACGGTCACCGCCCAGGCGTGGGTGTCCTTAAAGGGGTTGGAGATCAGCACCGCCGCCGCCAGAAGGAAATTGGGGATATTCGCGATGAGGGTGATCCAGAATCCCGTCCAGGGCTTTCTCTCTGCCCGACCGCCGTCCACACGGATCCGGTCAAGGCCGCCTTTTTCCCACATCACGTTGTAAATCAAAAAGACGTAGAACAGCGTGGCAAAGCAGCTCGCCAGAAGCATCAGCCATGCCCGCTGACTCTGGGCAACTGCCGCCGCTACCACGATCATAATGCCGAGGAAGGTGGCGCCAAACTGATTGAGCACCATTTTGCCGATCAGTTTTTTGTTTTGAGACCAAAATTCTTTCATAGTTTCTCCTGTCAATCGGTTCTTGCCCGGTGGGACGAAGCGGAAGATTCTCCCTCTCGCGCTCTCCGGAATGTCATGCCGAACACTCGTCCGCGCCTTGAATAATAGTATTATTTTATTGCTTTTTCTCCCCAATTACAACCCTTCCAGCGGAAAATTTACAATCTATCCATGAAAAGATTAAAGTTTGTTGTATAATATAAGAGTAGGGATCTGCCAGAGCGGAATCCCGATGAAAAAAATCACCGCAGGATCGGGGTTACCGCTATGCCAAACGACTTCAAAGAAGAATTTCCCCCGCTGATCAAGCAATTCGCCAACTACAAGAACGTGGTGCAGGGATGCTCCCCCAAAACCGTGACCGAGTATCTCTTCGATCTGCGCACCTTCTGCCGCTATCTGGTGGCTGCCCGGCACGATCTTCCCGCCGAGGGGGAGGAATTTGATTCGATCGACATCCGGAATCTGGACACGGATTTCTTTTCTTCCGTCACCACGGGGGAGGTGTACGATTTTCTTTCCTACGCCGTCCACACCCGGGAAAACGACACCCGAGCCCGCGCGCGAAAACTCTCCGCTATCAAGCAGTTTTATAAATACTGCACCGTCCGGCTGAATCTCTTTGAACAGAATCCCGCCATCAACATCGAAACGCCCAAAATGAAAAAATCCCTCCCGAAGCATCTGTCCGTGGAGGAATGCGTGTCCCTGCTCTCCTCCGTCACGGAAGCCGAAACATCCCGCACGAAGGAACGGGATTACGCCATTCTCACCATTTTTCTCAATTGCGGCGTCCGACTCTCGGAGCTGTGCGGCATCAGTCTCACCGACCTGGACCGAGATCTCCGCTCCATGCGCATGGTGGGCAAGGGAAATAAAGAGCGGATCGTGTATCTGAACGCTGCCTGCCGGGGTGCTATCGAAGCCTATCTTCCCATTCGGATGCAGACGCCCGCCAAAAAAAAGGGAGAAGCCGCCCTGTTTCTCTCCGGTCAGGGGAACCGCATTTCCGTGAAGACCGTCCAATGGATGGTGAAGAAATACCTGGGCGCGGCGGGACTGGAATATAAAAACTACTCCACCCACAAACTGCGCCACACCGCCGCCACCCTCATGTATCTGTCCGGGGAG
>JAZSQX010000163.1:0-10658 GCA_045538235.1 Eubacteriales bacterium | reverse complement strand
GGCTTTTGTCCGTGGGCGTCACCCGGGCAATTACCCGAATCTGCGGGAGAATCGCGGAGACTTCGCCATCCGTCATTGCCCGAAGGGTTTCTCCATCCAGCACGTATGCCGCCGAATCGTCCGTTTCACCCGGAGCTGGCGGGGTGTGTCGGATTCGCTCGCCGTCCTGTAAAATTCCGCATTCCCGGGCGATGGCGGCGGCAGTTTCCCCGTTGTCCCCCGTGAGCATCACCGTCTGAATCCCCGCATCCCGGCAGGCGGAAACAGCGGGCGGAACCTCGGGGCGGATTTCATCCCGCAGAAGGAACAGCCCCACAAAGCAAAGGGGGGTAGATTCGTCCGGTGCATGGACTTTCAGAAGGGGGAGCAACTCGGGGGTTCCTTCCGCGTGGAGTAAAACCCGGGCGGTGGCACAACTTGACTGGTGTACCGTTTCTTTGATGGCGGCGCGGATGCTTTCCGTCATGGGGCGAGGTGTACCGTTTTCATCCATCCACGTGGTGCAGAAGGGGAGGAGATACTCCGCCGCACCCCGGAGATACAGCCGATCCCCCTCCGCGGCCGCCGCAAATTTCCGTGCGGAATCAAAGGGAATCCGGTTTTCCTCCGGGAGGGACAGCGTCTGTCTCCCGATTCCCGCAAAGATGCCGATGGCGCGCTCCGTCTGATTGAATACGGAGGCACAGGCAAGGGAGCCACGGCGGATGCTTTTCCCGATGGGGGCGGGGCATTGCTTCAGAGAAGAATACCGGTTTCCCGCCGTGCAGAATTCGGTGACGGTGAGATGTCCCGTGGTGAGGGTGCCGGTTTTGTCCGTGAAAAGCATATCAATGCTTCCCGCCGTTTCGATTCCCACCAGCCGCCGCACCAGAACACCGGATTTGAGCATTCGCTTCATGTTGGAGGACAGCACTACCGTGATCATCATGGGAAGCCCTTCCGGCACCGCGACCACCACCACGGAAATTGCCATGGTCAGTGCGCGGATCACTTCGGGCAGAACGAATCGGATGTCTCTGAGCCGTGCCAGCGCCACCGTGGGATTGGCTCCCGCTTCGAACCAGAAGGCATCGGCGAGATGAACCAGCGCCACCAGAACGGCGGACACGTACCCGATTTTTGATATGGTAGAAGCCAGGGCGGTAAGCCGATTTTTCAGGGGACTCACCGTCTCCTCCCCAGATAATTCCGAGGCGATGGAGCCGTATAAGGTGTCCCCGCCTACCGTTAGAACCAGCATGGTGCCGCTTCCCGATGCCACGTGACTGCCCCGGAATACGGCTTGCTGAGATCCCGGCTTCAACTCGGGAGCCTCACCGGAACGTCGGAGATTGCCGAGAAGGGAGGAATCGGGTTCTTTCGGCACTTTGCGGCTTTCTCCCGTCAGCGGGGACTCGTCGCAGGCAATCGCCCCTCCAATGAGAATCCCGTCGGCTGGCACCGTATCCCCCGGATGGAGCTGTACCAGATCGTACCGCACCAAGTCTGCTATCGGAACGGTGGTGTCCGATCCATTCCGCAGAACATGGCAAAAACCCCCATCCATGGCGGCGTACAGCTCCTTGAATGCCTTTCCGGAAGAATGCTCCGACAGGGTTGTGACAAAGGCGGAGATCAGAACCGTCAGCGCAATCCCAGCAGACTCCGCCCAGTTGTGATCGGAAAAGGTGAAAACGGTGTTGATGACCAGCGCTGCAATGAGAATTTTGATGATGGGATCGTTCAGATTCCGGAGAAACTGCCTCAAAAAGCCCGCCTGCTGTTTTCCCTCCAGAAGATTGGAGCCGTACTGACGGCGTGAGAGCTCCACTTCCTGTTCCGTCAGGCCGCAGGCGGGGGATGGGATTTTAATTTCCTTGATGTCTCCCTGCCTGCGAACCCCGGCTCCGATTTTGAGTTTGATGCTTTCATTCATGCCAATACCTGCTCCATTGCAATTTGGTACAGTATATTCTGTCCCCTGCGGGATTAGGATGAAAACCGTGCTGAAATATAGGAAACCTCTTGCAATTTTTTCGTACATATGGTATAGTTATGGCAACAAAAACCGTTCGGTATCCGCATCCCTTTCCCGGTGCGGGAATGGTGCCAGAAAGGAAACGAGTATGCATCAGAGAGAAATGTTTGGGGAGGCAAAATGGATTTGTGACCCGAAGGCAGAGGGAGAGGGAGGCTTTTCCGTTCTCCGCCGCCGTTTTTCGGTGACAAAGGCAACAAAGGCGACTCTTCGCGTGGTCGGTCTTGGCTTTTTCCATTGCTATCTCAACGGTCAGCCGATCACAGAGGATATGTTTCTGCCCCTTTCCAGCGATTACGAGGAAAGAGCTCACGAGCCCGTTGATGAAAAACTGACCGGGCATCGGCTGTATGTACCGGAGTTCGATGTGACTCCTTTTCTGAGGGAGGGGGACAATGTCCTCGTCCTTCATTTCGGCGGCTGGTACACCTTTGATGTGTCGCGATACGGCAAAGCCAAGGCAATCTATCGTCTGTCTCTGACCGATGCGGCGGGAGAGCGGCACATCGTTTCCTCCGAGGATGACCGGATGGGGGACAGCTTTGTCCGAGAATATTATTTCACGACCCACGAAAACCAGGATTACTGTGGGTTTGACGACGGATGCTTCGGACTTTCCTGCGATGACAGCAGTTGGCGCCGTGCGGCTCTCGCAAAACCCGTTCAGACGGAATACGAGTTCACCGACTGCCCGCCCGATCGTCTGGACAGAGAGATCATGCCTCGCCCGATCGGTGAGGAAGACGGCGCGGTAGTGTATGACTGCGGCTGCAACATGACCGGGTAACGGTGCCGGAGGGCGTGACCGCGGTATTCCGAGCAGGCGGAGTGGAACAGACTCTGACGGCGGGAGAAAACACCGTGGATGTCCGCCTGTGAACGGAATTGGCAGAACAATTCTTTTTCAGATGAACGGAAAAAACGGTATATTTTTGGGAAAATGACAAATCCTAAGAACGTACCGGGGGACAGAATATCATTTCATAAAAACAACGGAGGCGCGGTATGCAACTTGTACTGCTGACAGCACTGGGCGTTGGCGGATCAACCGTCATCGGGGCACTCATCGGATTTCTTTTTAAGAAAGCATCTCACAAATTCAACGACATCGTCCTCTCCTTTGCGGCGGGGGTGATGTTGGCGGCAGCGGTGATCGGGCTGGTGATCCCTTCTCTGGGATACGGAGGAGTGCTGGCAATTCCGACCACAGTACTGGGAATCTTTTGCGGGGCTCTCTGCCTCAATCTCATTGACAAACTGGTGCCACACCTGCATAAGCTCACGGGAATGGATCAGGAGAATCACCCGGATCACACCGCAAAACTCAACAAAGTGCTCCTGTTCGTCATTGCCATTGCCATTCATAATCTGCCCGAGGGAATTGCGGCTGGGGTCAGTTTTGGCACCGGAGACGTGTCCCAGGCACTCATTGTGGCGGGAGGCATTGCCCTTCAGAACGTTCCCGAGGGAATGGTGATCATTGCTCCCATGGTGGCGGCTGGTATGAGTGGAAAGCGCACCTTCATCATTGCCATGCTCACGGGAGTGGTGGAAGTGGTTGGCACCTTTGTGGGGTATTTTGCCGTCAGTCTTTCCACGGCAATTCTCCCCTTTGCGCTGGCATTTGCGGGGGGAACCATGCTGTATGTCATCAGCGACGAGATGATTCCCGAGACCCATGCGCACGGAAATGAGCGGGGTGCTACCTACGCCCTTTTGGCAGGATTTTGCCTGATGCTGGCATTCGATTATTATATGGGGTGATCCGCCCCTCTTCCGAGTGTTTCTGTCTCCCCGGGCGAAATGCTTGAAGAAAAAAGGAGAATCCGCGTGAAAAAGTACAAATGTAAGGTCTGCGGCGTGGAATTTGACGTAGAAATCGGGGCGGAACCCGTTTGCCCCGTATGTCACGTGACGGGGGATAAGCTGGAGGAGATTTCGGTGGGATCCGGCACCAAATACGCCGGAACCCAGACGGAGAAGAATCTGGAAACCGCCTTTGCGGGAGAATCCCAGGCGAGAAACAAGTATACCTATTTCGCTTCCGTGGCGAAGAAAGAAGGGTACGAACAGATTGCCGCACTCTTTCTTAAAACGGCGGACAATGAAAAGGAGCACGCCAAACTTTGGTTCAAGGAACTGAACGGTATCGGAGCCACGGCGGACAACCTCCTCCACGCCGCTGAGGGGGAAAACTACGAATGGACGGATATGTACGACGGTTTTGCGAAGACGGCGGAAGAAGAAGGCTTTGCGGAGCTGGCGGCAAAGTTCCGGCTGGTGGCGGCGGTGGAAAAGCACCACGAGGAGCGGTATCGTGCACTTCTGCACAACGTGGAGACGGCTTCCGTCTTTGCGAAGAGCGAAGTGAAGGTGTGGGAATGCCGCAACTGCGGACACATCGTGGTGGGAACCGAAGCCCCCGAAATCTGCCCCACCTGTCAGCATCCCCAGAGTTATTTTGAGATTCACGCAGAAAACTATTAAGATACGAACAGCCCTCTCCGGCACATCTGTTGGAGCGGGCTGACTTTTTTGCAGTGGGAAAATTTTTGTCACGTCTTCCTGTAGAGGGCATACTCTGGAATGAGGTCGACCTTATGATACCTGAATGGAGGATGTTTTATGGCAACTTTTTCGAATTTCGCGACCCTCTCCTACAATGGCGGTACCACCAATTCCAACACCGTTACGGGAGAAGTGATTGAAACCCTTACGGCTTCCAAAACGGCTGTGATGGACGACTATACGGCAAAGGATGATATCACCTACGTCATCACGCTGGTCAATAGCGGCACCATTCCGTTTACCGATCTGACGGTGACGGACGATTTGGGGGCATATCTTTTTGGTGAGGAGACGCTGGTTCCCCTCTCCTACACGGAAGGCTCCCTCCTTTATTACGTCAACGGCGTTTTGCAGGCGGCTCCCACGGTGGACGACGGCGCGCCTCTGGTAATCACTGGCATCACGGTACCTGCTGGCGGCAATGCGACGCTCATTTACGAGGCAACGGTGACGGAGTATGCGCCTCTGGATGCGGATGCCACCATCACCAATACCGCAGTGATCACGGGCGATGGACTGTCCGCTCCCTTGACCGTTTCGGAAACGGTGGAGACGGAGGATCGGGCGGATCTGACCATTAGCAAGGCAGTTTCTCCCGCTGTCATCACGGAAAACGGGCAGGTGACCTATACCTTCGTTATTGCCAACTACGGGAATACTCCTGCTGTGGCAACGGATGATGTGGTGATGACGGACACCTTTGATCCCATTCTGAACCCCATTACGGTGACGTTCAACGGCGACGTGTGGACGGAGGGTGTGCAGTACACCTACGACACCGAAACGGGCGCTTTTGCGACGCTGCCGGGGCAGATTACGGTACCCGCCGCCACCTACGAGCAGCAGGAAGACGGCACGTGGATCACAACCCCAGGTACCGTCGTCCTCGTCGTGACTGGTACAGTCTGAACGGAATCCCTGACGGCATGGCGGGATTGGTCCGAACGACTCCCGCCTCCCTTCGGGGATTTTTTTGTTCCCGTATGGACAGCGGGGCGATTTTGTGATACAATATCCCTGTCAGGAGGGATGGGTATGGTATATCGCGGAACAAGACGGGGGATTTTTTGCTCACGCCCCAATCGCTTTGTGGCGGAAGTGGAGCTGGACGGCGAGATTGTGATTTGCCACGTCAAGAATACGGGACGGTGCCGGGAACTGCTGGAGCCGGGAGTCATTGTAATCCTCGCGCCGGGGGACAACCCTCAGCGAAAGACCCGGTGGGATCTCATCGCCGTCTACAAAAACGGGATGCTCATCAACATGGACAGCCAGGCACCCAATCAGGTGTTTGGGGAATGGGTACGGATCGGTGGCTTTCTCTCTGGGATTACCGGAATCCGACCGGAATGCTTCTACGGCGATTCCCGACTCGATTTCTATCTGGAGTCGGCGGAACAGCGGATTTTTGCAGAAGTGAAGGGCGTGACTCTCGAAGAAGACGGCGTGGTGCTGTTTCCCGATGCGCCCACCGAGCGGGGAATCAAGCATATCCGGGAACTGATCCGGGCGGTGCAGGAAGGGTATGGGGCGTATCTGGTGTTCGTGATTCAGATGGAAGCCTGCCGCTATTTTACCCCCAACCGACGGACACAGCCGGCATTTGCCGAAGTGTTAAAAGAAGCGGAACAAGCGGGAGTAAAACTGCTGGCCGTGAATTGTCGGGTAGGGGAGGACTTTTTGGAAATTGACCACCCTGTCCCCATTGTGCTATAAAAGAAGCCGTGTGTCCGGGAGGCATCATTCCCGAATGGCACACGGCAATTTTGTTTTATGCGGATTCTTTCACGGCTTTTCCCTTGTTTCCGTTCTGGCGTAGAGGGAAAACGAAAAGGTGTGGGGAAACTTTACATTCTCTGAAAATTGTGCTATAATACCGAAAAAGGAAGTGATATCATATGCTTGGCACATTGTTTTTGGCATTTGCCAAAATTGGACTGTTCACCTTTGGTGGCGGTTATGCCATGATCGCAAATATTCGGGAAGAAGTCGTAGAAAAACGGGGCTGGCTCACGGAGGACGAACTGCTGGAAATGATCACCATTGCCGAATCCACCCCGGGACCCATTGCCATCAATCTGGCAACCTACGCGGGCTACAAAAAACGGGGATTTCTCGGGAGTGTATCCGCGACGGTGGGGGTCATTCTGCCGTCCGTCGCCATCATCTACCTCATTTCGCTGTTCCTCGGTGCCTTTATGCAGAATCGGATCGTGGCGTATGCCTTCGTGGGAATCCGTTGTGCCGTTGCAGTGTTGATTTGGCAGGCAGGGATGGCGCTGTTCGGGAAACTCCCGAAAAAACCCCTTCCCATGATCGTTTTTGGCGTGGTGTTTCTTCTGATGCTGCTTGGGGAAATGGGCGTGATTCCCGTCCGCACCATCGTGCTGATTCTCATCGGCGGTGGAATCGGGATTCTGGCAGATCGGTTCTCCGGCAGTCGAAAGGGGGCGGATACGCCATGATCCTTCTTACGTTGTTTTTTGCTTTCTTCAAAATCGGGCTGTTTTGCTTCGGCGGCGCTTTCGGCATGATTCCCCTGATCAAGGAGACGGTGCTGGCTCACGGCTGGATGACGGAGAGCGCGTTCTATGATTTTGTGGGGGTCTGTGAATCTACTCCGGGACCTATTGCGGTAAATCTGGCTACTTACATCGGATCGGTGCAGGCCGGACTGGCGGGCAGTATTGCGGCCACGCTGGGGGTTGTGACGCCGTCGTTTGGGATTATTTTGCTGATCGCCTCCGTGATGAAAAATTTGACGGGAAACCGGTATTTTCGCAGTTTTCTCTCCGGCGTCAAGCCCGTGATCGTGGGGCTGATTCTCGCGACGGGAGCCGTGCTGGCAGTCAAAGCGGCGGTGGTGTCACAACAGGGAGCGTTTTCGGTGGATCCCGCGTCCCTTCTGATTCTCCTGCTGCTCGCCGGCATATCCTATGGTTCCAAACGGTTCTTTCATAAAAAGATTTCTTCCGTGATGCTGATTTGTCTGTCGGCGGGACTGGGGATTGTCCTTTCCTTCATCGGGGAACGAGTTTCATTTCTGTGAATCAAAAAAGATTGCCTCCGCGAATCGTCGGATAAGGCAATCTTTTTCGTTTTTTCGTTTTTACGCCTCTTTTTTACCGCAGGTTTTGCGGATGTACAGAACCAGAAGCGTGCCCAGAAGGGGGAAGATAGACGCAAGGAGCATTCCCGTTTTGAGTCCGATTTCCTCGGGTGTCATGGCGGTGGTCAGACTCATTTGCACCGCATAAGCACTTGCGGAGACTCTGTCCACCACGATTCCCAGCATCTGTGGTGCTACCGACGCACCCATGTCCCCGGCGGCTGCCATCAGCGCATAGGCGGCAATACCGGGGGAATGGATTTTTTCTTCCATGAGGATCAAAGTGCCAGGCCAGAGCATGGAGGTGAAAAGCCCCGTGAGAATGCAGGCGGCGAAGGAAAGAGCGGTGCTCTGGGAAAGTCCCGCCATCAGATAGCACGCCACCGCGCCGATCATGCTGTAGAGGAGGGTTTTCGTAATATCGGGAGAGAATTTCGCGTACAGCACACGGGCGGATGCCAAGAGAAGAGCGAAAACCGCCAGACCGAGGATGTCTCCCACGGCTTTGGGAATCTGCAGGGCGTTTTCCATGTAGCCGGAAATCCAGTTGGTCATGGTGTTTTCCGCCGCGCTCCCGAGAAAGATGCAGAACACGCACAGCACCAGAATCTTTCCACGGGCACTTTTTTTCTCTTTGGTTTTCTCATCCGGGTGAATGGTCATGTCCGGAATGGGGGAAATGCGGAAGAGGAAAGAAAGCACAAGGGGGAGAATCGCCCAGAACAGCACCAGATACAGCCAGTTGGAGGTGGTAAACAGGGCAAAGTACGCGGAACTGACCAGCACCACGTTGACAACACCCCATCCGTACAGGGAGTGCAGAAGACTCATATCCTTGTCCGGGTGTTCCGATGGAAGCGCCGCTACAATGGGGCTGATGAGTACTTCCCCGAGTCCTGCGGCAACGGAAAAAATCAAGGTACCGATAACCAGACCGGGATACGCAAAGGTCGGCATCAAAGTGGGGACGAGGCCGTAAATCAACAGTCCTGCAGAGGTGAGAAGGGGCATGATGCGAACGGTAAGCCGGATGTTGAAGTAATGCGAGAAAAACGTGAAGATCAAATCCACGATCATCTGGGTGCAAAAATTGATCAGAACCAGCGTGCCAAGCAGGGTGTAGGAAATGCCGTACATATCGTGAAAGGGGATGAACAGCATGGAGGGAAGAACGAACGCCGAAGCCATGGCGATATAGGAGAAATAGCAGGAGAATTTGGTTCGCCGATAATGGGGAGCAGGCATGGGAAATCTCCTAAGAATCATGATTTTTGGCATATTGTAGCATAGTTTTTTTGAAAAGTCAAGCCTCACCACGATGGTTAGGTGTGACATTCCAAAGCGCTTTTCCTTTTTCGACACAGAAAAAACGACCGTTCCCCCAAAAGTTCTTCGGAAAATTCGCCTATTCGTATTGACTTTAACCGGGTTAAAGATTATAATAAGAAAGACGAACAATAGAAGGATATGGGACAAAAAGGACGAGACAAGATCGATGGACATGAACATTCAAAAATATCTGGCGTTTATTAAAACGGTGGAATACGGCAGCTTCACAAAAGCCGCAGAGGTGATGAACTACACCCAGTCCGGGATCAGCCGGATGATCAGCGATCTGGAGCGGGAATGGAATCTCTGCCTTCTGGAGCGGAACCGTTCCGGGGTGAAGCTGACCTCCGACGGTATGAAGGTGCTCCCCTTTGCCCAGAGCGTGTGCCGGGAATTTGATCGGCTGGCATCCCGGATTGACGAGCTCAATGGGCTGGAGTCCGGCATCATCCGCATCGGGACGTTTTCCTCCGTCGCCACCCATTGGCTGCCCAATGTTATCAGCCGCTTCCAGAAGGATTTCCCCAACATTGACTACGAACTCTTAATCGGGGACTATGCGGAGATTGCCGAATGGATCCGGGAAGGGCGCGTGGACTGCGGATTCCTCTGTCAGCCCGTGCCGTCGGAATTTGAATTTCTTCCCTTGGCGAAGGATCGTCTCCTTGCGGTGATCCCGGACGATCATCCTCTCCGGGACTGCGAATCCTTCCCCCTGGAAGCGCTGTGCGAATCCCCCTTCCTACTTCTGGAAAAAGGGGAGAATACGTCCGTTTCCCAGTTTTTGGAGGAACACCATCTTTCGCCGGACGTGCATTTCACCACGTGGGATGACTATGCCATCATGTCCATGGTGGAAAAGGGGCTGGGCATTGCCATTCTGCCGGAGTTGATTCTGAAGCGGATTCCGTACCGGATTCTCAAAAAAGAACTGGCACCCCCCGCGTATCGGGAAATTGGACTGGCACTGCGGGATCGGAAACAGCCCTCGCTGGCGGTGAAGAAATTCCTCGAATATCTGGAATTCCGGGACATCGATGGTTAAAAACACAAAACAGACCGTTTTTCTCATCCGGAATGGGAGAAATACGGCCTGCTTTTTTCGTTATACGGATCGGGCAAAAGAAAACTGCCTCTGGGAGGAGACAGTTTTGGATGAACAATCAATAATTTTCTGCGTGTACTTCAAAGTATGCCTGAGGATGGTTGCAGACGGGGCATACTTCAGGAGCAGCCAGACCAACCACGATGTGACCGCAGTTCCGGCATTCCCAGATGGTGACGCCGCTCTTCTGGAAGACTTCCATGGTTTCGATGTTCTTCAGAAGGGCACGGTAGCGTTCTTCGTGAGCCTTTTCGATGGCAGCAACGCCGCGGAACTGAGCCGCCAGCTCGGGGAAGCCTTCTTCTTCGGCTTCCTTTGCCATCCGGTCGTACATATCGGTCCATTCGAAGTTTTCGCCTTCAGCGGCGTGGGCGAGGTTTTCAGCGGTGTCACCCAGTTCACCCAGTGCCTTGAACCAGAGCTTTGCGTGTTCCTTTTCGTTCTCTGCGGTCCTGAGGAAGAGAGCCGCGATTTGCTCATAGCCTGCCTTCTTTGCAACGGAGGCAAAATAGGTGTACTTGTTTCTTGCC
>JAZSQX010000014.1:0-3402 GCA_045538235.1 Eubacteriales bacterium | reverse complement strand
CGGTCTTAGGAAGACAATGACTAGACCCACCCCCCTGGCCCACAGCACGACATGGCTACGATCCGACTTTCTGTTTTGATAAAGTAGAACAGATCCGTGACACGGTTGAGAATATTCGCGTATTCTTCGCTGGACTTGGCGTACCGGGACTGACAAAAGCGGTCGATGATTCCCTTCACGGCACCAAAGCCCATTTCCACTCGCTCGTTCTCCGTCAGCGCACGATTCCGTGTATCCGAAAGCTCTCTCGCTTCTTCTGCCGACAGCACGAGTCCATACGGGGCGGACACCTCGTTCATGGCGAGAATCTCCTCCGTCACCGGGCGCACTGAGATATTCTCGAATGAAATCAATCCGTTCATATCCTGTCCTCCTTAAATCTTTTCGAATCGGCGTTTTGTTTCGATCTTTTACTTATTCGGTACCGCTTCCAGCATCTTGATCGGAATTCCCTGTGCGGTAAAGTTCCGTTCGTATTCCGTCACGATATTGGCTGCCGCCCGTTCGGAGTTGTGGAGATCCCGGGTCATGAACCGGATGGTAAAGCCCGCTTCCGGGAGAACCTCCAGGGTATAATCAAACAGGACGTCGTTGTCCGTCTTGAACGCGAAGGTACCGCCGGACTTTAACACCCGTTTGTAATTCGCCAGATACGCGGGATGGGTCAGGCGGCGTTTTTCATAATTGCACTTCCGGGACCAGGGATCGCTGAAATTGGCGATGATGCCGGCGAGGGTATTGTCGGGCATCTTGCTGATCACGTCCCCCGCCTCGCCTACGATGAAGCGGACGTTGCCCCGCTGTGCCATGGGGATATCCCACGCGTCGCCGGAAGGAATGAGAACTCCTTCCCCCGTGATCCATCCGCCGTTGGGTGCCAGTTTCCCGAGACCCTTGGAGGATGCGTATTTTTCCACGGCGCACACCGCCACGTCCCCTACCCGCTCGAGGGCGACGTAGTTGTTTTCCGCATCCCGTGCGGACAGTGCGGTGATAAAGTCTCCCTTTCCGCATCCCACTTCTAAGTATAAAGGCTGCTCATTTCCGAACACTTCCGTCGCAGGAATCCAGATTTCATCGGAATTTGGGTATAAAAGTGAGGATAAGGCGAGAAGTCTTTCACTTCCGTGGCGTCTTTTTCTCATTCTCATATTGATTATTGCTCCGTTTTTTGATAGAATATATATGATCCGTCTTTACGAACCGTCCTCGTACACGTTGATGTGTCCTTCAAATATATTATTGTATCATAAGACGAAACGAAAATCAACCCCATTATTCCAAAAGAAAGGTGAGTTTGCCAAAATGGAATTAAACATTTTCATGAAGGAACTGGAAACGGCTCTCGTCCGGCGGGGCATTCCCGGTGAAACGGCACAGAAGCACGTCTCCAATCTTCGGCGTACCTTCACGACCGATGATCTTTCTGAGATTGACGCCATCCAGTCAAACGATGAAATCGAGCAGCTTGCGGACAGCATCTCTGTTATTCTCTCGAAAAACAAACGCCCTGTTTCCCAGTCCACTCCGACAGCGGAAAAAACGGAGGAATCCCTTCCGGCGAAACGTCCTGCGGCTCCGCAAACCCACCACACGGCACCCAAAACGGAACGGCATCCTGTTACGCCGCCGGATGATTTCTCGTTTGAGCCTGAGGATGAAAAGCCGGCAACCTCCCGTGGAAAACTGATTTTCTGGGTGGGACTCATTCTCACATTGCCCCTGTCGATTGGTCTGCTTTCAGGGATCGCGGGAGCCTTCGCCGGTCTGTTTATCGCGCTGATTGCGTTGATTGTTGGCTGTGTGGCGGGACTGGTCGCCTTTGTTGCGGCGGGAGCTGGCGTCTCTCTTGTGGGCATCATTTTCGGAATCACCCAGCTCTTCTCTTTTGTGGCTGCCGGAATCTATGAAATCGGACTTGGCGTGATGATCGCGGGTACGGTGCTCTTTGTTTCCGTCCTCGTCTATAATTTCGCCGTCCGGCTTCTGCCCTGGCTGATTTCCCTTCTGGGAATCTTTATGGGCTTCGTTTTCCGCAAACTGAAAGAACTGTTCTGTTATGTGAGAAGGGAGTGCTACAAGCTGTGAAACCAACCTCCGTTATTTCCTTAATCGTCGCTGTTCTGCTTGTGATTGCAGGGCTTGTCACCTGCATCATCGCACAGAATATGGCAAATGCCTCCGGGCAGTTCCTCTTCTCCGAGGAGCGTGACGACAATTACGTACAGACGGTAGATCTGAACGAATCCGACATTTCCCGCATTTCCCTTATCGTGGAGGATGCGCAGATCAACATCATCGGACGTGCCCAGAGCTCATACATAGAATTCATCAACTACCGGGAAAATTACTACTCCCTCGCCATCAACAATCGGGTGCTGAGTTTTGACGAAATCCCCGACATCACGTCCATGCTGAAATTCTGGGAAAACGGCTTTTCCTTCAAGGGAATGCGGTATATTTTCAACGTGAACCACCGGGTGGAAGAGGACAAGCAGAAGATCATCAACATCTACCTGACAAACGAGAAGGAAATCAAGATCTTCGACGTCACCGGCAAGAACTGCACGGTCAATTTGCAAAACGTCACCACCGGCACGGACTATAATTTTGTCGTTGACAATCTCACGCTGAATGCCAAGAATTTGCGCACCACGTCCGTCTTCAACGTCAATGCCGGAGAAAAAGAATCCCCTGCCAAGACCGCGAAGATTACGATGGAATCCGCCATGATCGGCTCTCTGAATATTGCAGCAGATCAGCTTGACATGAACGCCAGCATTTTCCGTGCCACAAGCAATGCGACCATCCGGTTCCAGTCGGGAAGCACGGAACTGACAACGGTTCGTCCCATCTCCCAGATCAATTTTGATATCACCAATCCCGGCGGTCAGATCCTCATCGACGGCGAATCCGTGTCGTCTCCCTATATTCGCACCACGCCGGACACCAGTTCGGATCACCTGATCATCGAAACAGAAAACGGTTCTGTCACAATAAAAAAAGCAGACGGAAATGTCTGACGGTTCAAAGAGAGGAATTTTATCATGCATTTCACCTATAAAACAAGAGGAACCTGTTCCTCTGCCATTTCCTTCGACATCAACGACGGCATCCTTGAAAACGTCGTTTTCAGCGGCGGCTGCAACGGCAATTTGAAAGCCATTGGACGTCTGGTAAATGGAAAAAACGCGAAAGAGATTGCGGATCTCCTTCGGGGGAATCAATGCGGTCCCCGCGCAACCTCCTGTGCCGATCAGCTGGCACGCGCCATTGACGAAGCGCTGGCAGATTAATTTCAGCAAATGAGAAAGGGCGGTACGGTGGTACTGCCCTTTTCATTGCAAAAAAAATGGGGGATACGGAACCAATCCGCATCCCCGTATTCTTTTTCTTAGCCTT
>JAZSQX010000167.1:0-6867 GCA_045538235.1 Eubacteriales bacterium | reverse complement strand
GTTTTTTCAAAAAACACCTTGTAATCCAAAATCTTCTGTGCTATAATTATGATAACTATCCCTCTAATGGGGAAAAACTCTGACCAAAAGGAAACGGAAATTATGAAACAGTATCGCCTTCTTCCTCTTCTCCTGCTCCTTCTCACCCTCACGATTTGTATCGTGGTCGTCAATGCGGTTCCCGCCGTGCTGCAATCCGACCTCCAGCAGCTGGATAAAGAACCGAAAACGGCAGAAATTACCCCCAGCGTTCCCCCGCAGATTTACGTCAAGGGGACGGCTCCGGGCTCCATCAAGCTCACGTGGGATACGACGGATAAAAACGTCGTCCTCCGTTATACCACGGACTTCAATGAGCCCGCTCAAAGCTCTTCCCTCGCGAAGAACGGCGAAATTAAGCTCACCTATACCGACACGGGAATCCCGGACGTCACCCAGTGCACCGTCCGCTGCGCGCTTTTCAACGGCAGAAATCGGGTCTCTCAGTGCTATACCTTCACCTATATCAGCGCCCCCAAGGGAATTTTCTCCCATCCCGTCGTCTCCATCGTTTCCGAGCCCGATAACTTCTACGGCTACGAAAAAGGCATTCTCGTAGGCGGAAAGCTGGCGGACGAAGCGGCGGCGTACGGCAACCCCACCGGATGGGTGGCAGGGTACAACGATGCCAACTACTTCCGTCACGGTTCCGAGTGGGAACGCCCCTCCCATATCTCGATGTACAGCGCAACGGGGGAACTTCTGCTTGGTCAGAACTGCGGGGTTCGCGTGTCCGGCGCTTACGGAAGATCCGCCTCCGTCAAATCTCTGAAAATCTTCGCCCGTCGGGAATATACCCCCGATGCGGGTGTGTTCAACTTCTCCTTCTGGACCGATGCGTTCCGCTCCGCTACCAGTGGTACTCCTGTGACCTGGAGTGACAACGTCATCCTCCGCCAGAATGCCTCCGCCATGCGGAACGAGTTTGCGCTTCTCATGCTGGAGGGCACCGAGATGAACCGTCCCCAGCATCAGCCCGTCATTGAGCTGATCAACGGTCAGTATCAGTCCCTCCTCTCCATGATGGAGGACTTCGACCCCGACTACATCGAACAGCACTACGGCTTCACGGAAGACCAGATCTCCATGATCAGCGGTCAGACCCACGAGTGCTTCCTCATGCCCGGCTGGTATAACGACGACGGTCCCGAAAATGTGTACCAGGAATTTGTGCAGATTCTGGAAAATGCGCAGCATACCAATATGTCCATCCAGTCCCATTACGACGCGCTCTGCGAAAAGGTGGATATGCACAACTACATCCAGACCCTCGCGTGGCGGATGTACTGCGGCGATACGGACTTCAACGAGCAGAACAACCAGCGCGCATGGCGGTATATCGCAGAAGGCTACAATCCCGACCGGGACGATGCCACCGACGGCAGATGGCGCTTCTTCCTGAAGGACTTCGATATCTCCTTCGGCAACAACGGCAGCCGCTATGTCACCTATAACGACCCCTATTACTACGTCGACACCTTCTCCTACTTTGTGGAATACCCCTACTTCTATCACCCCTGTAAGGAAAACCGGGAATTCGCCGACCTGCTCCACAACTATA
The DNA here is from genome assembly GCA_045538235.1 of Eubacteriales bacterium. Lineage (GTDB taxonomy): Bacteria > Bacillota > Clostridia > Oscillospirales > CAG-272 > UMGS1696. The sequence goes on along the minus strand of JAZSQX010000167.1, from coordinate 5,267 downwards.
TGCTGACTCTGGCGCAGGACGTGTTCGTTCCCGAACGGTATAACGAAGTGCTGGATTACCTCAGCGTCAACCTGCTGGGATGGCGCTCCATCAGCACCAAGAGCACCAAGTCCATTGTGGACGGCATTCGAGATTTTTTGGAAATCCGTCCCGAAACGATCAAGGAATATACCGAAGCTCACGCGGGAGCAAGCGTCACCAACTTCAAGCTGAGCTGGACGGGAGAAGGGGACGTGAAGATCAACTGGTTCGCATACCAGAACGGCGCGACGAGGGAATATCTCCAGAAATCCCTCCTGGATTATCAGCCCATTCCCGCGAAAGGCTATAAGGTGGGCGGCGTGGATCTGAAAAACTGCCGGATTACGGAAAAGGGCTATATCGAAATTACCGGTATGAACCCCACCGTGACCGTGAACTTTGTGAAGGACGAAACCATTCCCGAAGCGAAGGGGGGCATCGTCATCAACGAAGTGAAGTTCCGCACCACCAATCTGGACTGGGTAGAACTGTACAACTCCTCCGACGAGATGATTTTTCTGGCAAAATGGTCTCTCGGTAAGGATGCGGAAGCAGAACGGGCATACACCCTCAACAACGTGGTGCTCAAACCCGGTCAGCACGCCCTGATCACCCTGTACGATCCCGAAGTGACCACCACCATCCACGGTCTCCGTGCTCCCATGCGGATCACCACGGGGGACACCATCCGTCTCTTTGACAGAGAGGGCAACGTCATCGACGAAGTGACGCTGAATACCCCCCAGAAGACGGTGCATCTCGGTCGTTACCCCGACGGCGGCGACTGGATCCAGATGTCGAACGCGGAAGCCACTCCCGGCGCGGCGAATACCATGATCCAAAACAATCCCTACTTCACGGGTGTTGGATTCCCCTCCATGCTGTTCATCGACCAGCAGGAATATCAGGGCGAATTCACCTACCGGAAGGACGGCGTGCTCTATGCGAACGTGTCCCAGGTGGCAAAGCAGTTGAAATCGGTCAGCAACACCCTCTATAACGCTGTAAAGGATCGGAAGGAGGACATTCCTCTCGCCGATCTGGCGGCTATTCTGGAGAAAGCCGGCTGCACTACCCGTGTGCTGGAAGAGATGGGCTGTCTTGTGATTAATATTGAATAAAACCCGGACGGGATTCAAAACCGGTAGAGACGTTGTTTTCTCTGCCGGTTTTGATATCATAAAATCGGGAATTGGGGAGGAACGCGATGTCGCTTGACTACAATAACAAGAATATTCCCCTTGCCAAAAATCTTCGCAAAAATGCGACGCCGGAAGAAAATCACCTGTGGTATGACTTTTTATCAAACTATGAAGTTCGGTTCCAGCGTCAGAAAGCGATCGACAATTTCATCGCGGATTTTTATTGCCACAAAGCGAAATTGATTATTGAAATTGACGGCTTCCGGCATTTTACCGAAGAAGGTAAGCAGCGGGACGAATTCCGTACGGAAAAACTGGAAGAATACGGCCTAAAGGGAATTCGTTTCTCAAACCACCAGATCAACACCAATTTTCAAAACGTCTGCCGATACATCGACAACACCGTCAAAGCCTCCCTCGGGGAGGGAGGTGGCATGGCGGAGCCATGACGGAAGGAGCCCACGCAACGGATACTCATTGCACGCAATCAATCGAGCACATGATGCTCGTTCCGCCCTCTCCCTCAGTCACCGGCACATCGACGTTGTCGAAGTCCCGGTGACAGCTCCCTCCCGGAGGGAGCCTCGGGGGCAGATGGTGGCGTGTGGCTTCTTCCCTCACTCGATCCCCTTTCTTTTTCTCCAAATGACAGACTTTTTGTGATGGATTTGTAAACTTTCCACGAAATCTGCGACAATTCACAAATTCTGCTTGTTTCGAATGAGAAAGTATGGTATAATTGCCCCGATTCCCCGAAAAAGATTTCGATGATAGGAAGCAGTACCATGAAGAAAACGCTTGTCCTTGCAATTGCCCTGTTTGCTCTCCTGGGAACCGCGTGCTCGGAAATCGAGTTGACGGAGCCCATCACACAGACAGATCTGGCAAAGCTGACCGCGGAAACCACCCCCGCCGTCGTACCCGATTATCCGGCGAAGATGTATCTTCCCGCCGAAGCCCCCAAGAAAGTCACCTTTTCCTGGGCGGACGAAAACTTAAAACTCCGCTATACCACGGACTTCACCACGCCTACCGCCCAATCCCTTCCCGCGCTGGATGGGCAGATCGCCCTCAAATATGAAGCGACGGGGATGAAGGGCGTGAATCAGGCGACCATCCGCTGTGCCCTGTTCGACGGTGCCACGATGGTGTCCGAATGCTTTACCTTTCCCTACGTGAACGCCACTGCGGGAACCGCACAGATTCCCTTCGTATTCCTCGTGTCCGACCCCGACAACCTGTACAGCCATGAAACGGGTATCCTTGTGGGCGGGAAACTGGCAGAGGAAGCCGCAAAGAACGGCAACCCCGAGGGATGGAAGGCGGGCTACGGGGACGCCAACTACTTCCGCCACGGGGCAGAGTGGGAACGCCCCGCTTACGTCTCCATTTTCTCCGCGGAAGGGGATCTCCTCCTCGGTCAGAACTGCGGCGTCCGCGTCTCCGGTGCTTATGGACGCGCGTCCTCCGTCAAATCCCTGAAGCTTTTCGCACGCCGGGAATATACCCCCGACTCCGGGGTGTTCGAATTCTCCTTCTGGGGCGACTCCTTCCGTTCCGACAAGAGCGGTACCCCCGTGGCATGGAGCGACAACGTGATCCTCCGGCAGTACCCCTACCGAATCCGGAACGAATTTGCCCTCGCCATGCTGGAAGGCACCCACCTGGATCGCCCCCAGCAGCAGTTTGTGGCAGAATTCATCAACGGTCAGTTCCAGAGCACCATGACCATTCTGGAAGACTATGACCTGGACTTCTATACCCAGCACTACGGCTTCGCGGCGGAGGATATTTCCCTCCTCAGCGGTCAGACCCACGAGGCGTTCCTCCATGCCGGCTGGTATAACGACGACGGTCCCGAAGCGGTGTACCAGGATTATATGGATATCCTCACCACCGCCCAGACCACGGATATGACCGTGCAGGCCAACTACGACGCTCTGACGGAAAAGGTGGATATGTCCAACTACATCTCCATCATCGCATGGCGTATGTGGTGCGGCGACACCGACTGGAACGAGCTGAACAACGAGCGCGCATGGCGTTACTTCGCGGAAGGCTACAACCCCGAGCGCACCGATGCCTCCGACGGCAGATGGCGTTACATGATCAAGGATATGGACGTGTCCTTCGGGAACAACGGCAGCCGGAACGAAACCTACAACGACCCCTATTACTACGTCGACACCTTCTCTTACTTCCTCGAATATCCTTGCTTTTATCATCCCTGTAAATACAACGAAGAATTTGCCGACCTCCTCCATAACCGGATGCTGACCATGGGGCAGGATATCTTTGTGCCCGATCGGTACAATCCCGTCCTCGATACCATCGTGCTGGGTCAGGGCAGACAGACCACGTCTTCCCTTCTCGATATGATGAATACCGCGGACGGCATTCGCGACTGGCTGGCAACCCGTCATACCGCAATTCAGGGCTATACGGAAAACCACTCCGGCAAAAAGGTCACCAATTTCACCCTCAGTTGGGAAGGCGAGGGCGAGGTGGAAATCTGCTGGTTCGCTTATCAGAACGGCGTTACCCGCAAATATTTGAACAACTCCCTCGTTCCCTTTGCGGCAAACCCGGCGAAAGGCTGGAAGGTGGGCGAAATTGAGCTCACGAACTGCGAAATCACCGAAAAGGGCTACCTCCGCATCACGGGTGCAAACGCAAACGTAGTCGTCCACTTCGAAAAGGAAGAGGAAGTCCCCGAAAAGGGCGGCATCGTCCTCAACGAAGTCAAGTTCCGCAATACGGACATCGACTGGATCGAGCTGTACAACTCCTCCGACAAAGCCATCGTCCTCAACGGCTGGTCCATCGCCAAGGAAACCCTCACCGGCATCACCTACCCCTTCGGCAATACGGAAATCGGACCCGGCGAATTTGCGCTGATCTGCCTCACGGACTATTCCAACTCCCGTCAGATCACGGGGCTTCAGGCTCCCATCTCCATTAAGGACGGCGATAGCCTGTATCTGTTTGACACCTACGGCAATGTTGTGGATGAACTTACCTGCAAGACACCCTCCAAGATGATTCACCTGGGGCGGTATCCCGACGGCGGCGACTGGGTGGAACTGGCGCACGGGGAAATGACCCCCGCGGCTCCCAACTTCATGACGGAACCGAACCGGTTCTTCACCGACGTGGGCTTCGATCCCATTCTGGTGGTGAACCAGACCGTCGTGGCAGGGGACAGCGTCTTCTATCAGAGCGAAGACGGCATCTGGTACGTGAAAAAAGCGGCAGCCCAGAAGGCGCTGTCCCGTTATACCCTGATCACGCGTGTCATCAAATCCTTCGACGGCGATCCTGCTCTCGCTGACCTGGTGGCGAAACTGCAGAACACCATCGGGATTTCCCTGAGAGAAGCCGTTGGTCTCCCGGCGTACGTTATCGAGGAAGAAGGCGCGCCTTCCGTGGTGGTCAGAGGCTCGACGCTGGATACCAGAAACATCCTCTATCTGAAGGACGGTATGTATTACGTGAGAGCCTCCCATCTGGCGAGAAGCGTCCGCTCCAGCGCACCCGAAATTGCGGAGTTCCTGAAGCAGTACGGGGAAGACCCCACCCTTGAGCAGGTAGTCGAGGACTTGAAGAAGATGGACGGCATCAGCGTCACCGTCACCCATCACCCCACCGTCGTCGTGATTCAGTAAAGAAAACAAAACAAGTGCGGCAAGATCGAAAAGGATCCGCCGCACTTTTTTGCGCGATGATATTTCCGGGGACTCTGAACATGGGAGAAATTTTCTTCGAAAATATCTCCTAAAGTTCCTCGACGCGACAGCGTAGGTTCACGTTCAGCGGTGTTTTGCTTCGGAAGCGGAATGGAAAAGACAGCCCACAGGAACTTTTATCTGGCTTTTTCGTTCCCCCATATCGCATCAACAAAAAAAGCCCCGAGGGACTTTTTTTATTGATGGGCCATCGGGGACTCGAACCCAGGACCGACCGGTTATGAGCCGGGAGCTCTAACCAACTGAGCTAATGGCCCCCATCTTTTGTATTATAGCACACCCATCCCCGTTTGTCAAGAATAATCCGTGAATCCGGGAATCCTTTCCCCTTCTCCGGACGCAAAAAGAGGAGCTCACC
>JAZSQX010000292.1:0-3204 GCA_045538235.1 Eubacteriales bacterium | reverse complement strand
GACGGGGCATTTGGGATGCATTGACTTCAACGACGAGGACGGAAGGGTTTACGGATCGCTGGAATATAAAAACGATTCCATCGGCAGAGGAATCCGCGCCTTTTTGGGAGATACGGAAACGGAAGTGGAGACCTCCTTCTTCATTGCCGTCTTTGACGTGGACAAAATCGATGGGGCGGACATGGATTCCGCTGGCATCATGACCTGCGCGTTTCTCGAGGAAGTGCTGGAGGACTATCTTGCAGAAGTAACCTTCGCCGACGGCACAACGGGGAAGCATCGGTATGGCTGCTCCGGCATCGACGGCGTGACCATTGCTCCCGATTTCGGCGCACCGGCGGACAGCGAGCGGTTTTTGTTCGTGGCGTATGGGGTGTATTCCGACACAGCGCGAACGGATAACGACTATCAGGTGATTCTGAAGTATCGCCTCACCGATCTTCTGAAACATTCAGCCGGCGTGAAGCATGGGGAAATGCACCAAATCGGCCCCGGCGCACCCATCTCCAAGTATTTTGTCTACACGGGGAACACCACCTACGGCGTGCAGAATATGGAATACGATCCCGCCTCGGGAAAGGTCTATCTGGCAGTCTACGCTGGGAAAAAGGAAGTCTTCCCGAATCCTCCTATGTTTGCCATCGATGCCAGTGTCGCACCGAAAAAAAAGACGCTTCGGGGCGTGTTCCCGGAAGAGGAGGGACAGGTGCTGACTCTTGATGAAACCGGCGTGAATGGCATTTTGTTCCCCCACGGCTCCACGGGACTGGCGGCGCTGGGAGACGGGTATTTCTACGTGTCCCATCACGGAAACGGAGACGGAATGCAGTGGACGCAGGTTCGCCTGTACCGGATGGAAAAGGGGAATTTTTATCCTGTGGAAGAGTAAAACATCGTTCATCCTCCCGGGCGGCGAAGAGATATAAGAATATGTTACAAGGAGAAACAGCATGAAAAAAGTAAGAATCGGTGTGTTCGGTGCTGGCCGCGGTATGACCATGGTGCATCAGATTTTCGACCACCCCGAAGCGGAGCTGGTGGCGGTCTGCGATAAATTCCAGCCTGCCCTGGACGGATGCCGGAAAGAGGCAGAGGAAAAGGGGTTGACGAATATCGCGTACTACACGGACTTTGAGGAATTTTTCAAGCACGATATGGATGCGGTTGTCATGGCAAACTACGCCACGGAACACGCGAAATACGGAATCCGGTTCCTGCGCTCCGGTCGTCACGTCATGTCAGAATGCCTGACCGTTGCCAACATGAAGGAAGCGGTGGAACTGATCGAAGCCGTGGAAGAATCGGGCATGATCTACACCTACGCGGAAAACTACTGCTATACTCCCGTGCGCTGGGAAATGCGGAATCTCTATCGGAGCGGCGTGTTGGGGGAACTCATGTATGCGGAAGGGGAATACATCCACGACTGTTCCTCCATCTGGCCTCAGATCACCTACGGGGAACGGGATCACTGGCGGAATCAGATGTACTCCACCTTCTACTGCACCCACTCCATCGGTCCCATCCTGTATATGACGGGTCTGCGCCCGGTACAGGTGACGGGATTCGAAACCCAAAGTATGCCCTTCATGCGGAAGCTGGGCTTTGCGGGCGGATGTGCGGGGATCGAAATGGTGACGATGGAAAACGGCGCCATCCTAAAATCCGTGCATTGCTACTTGAAGTCCAACCGTCATTCCAACTATCAGTTGTGCGGGGATTTGGGCGGCGTGCAGGATCTGGGCAACGGTCAGATTGCGACCTACATCGAAGGTCCCGATCAGAACTGCCGTGGGGAACACAAAACCTACGCTCCCGCGCCCATTCTTGCCGGCACGGAAAACTCCGGACATGGCGGCGGCGATTTCTTCACCACCCACTACTTCATCCGGAGCATTCTCGGGGACGAGGAAGCCAAGGAACGTGCTATCGACGTGTATCAGGCGGTGGATATGTGCATCCCGGGCATTCTCGCGTACCGCTCCATCGTGAACGGAAACGCGCCCGTGAAGATTCCCAACCTGCGGAACAAGGAAGAGAGAGACGCTTACCGCAACGACACCTTCTGTACCTTCCCGGATTCCGCGGGAGATATGCTCGTTTCCAATAACGTGTTCATGGAAGACGATATTCCCGATTCCGTATACGAAGAAGTACGCCGCAGATGGCAGAATGGAGAACCAGGCTGATGAAATTAAACGAACAACTGAAAAATATTCTTAAAACGGTAGACCACACCCTTCTTTCCCCCGATGCTACGTGGGAGGACATCCGACAGATTTGTGACGACGGTGTGGAATACGGAACGGCATCCGTGTGCATCCCCTCTTCCTACGTAAAGCAGGCGGCGGACTACCTGGCGGGCAAGCTTCCCGTTTGTACCGTCATCGGATTCCCCTGCGGGTACAGTATCACGGAGGCAAAATGTCTCGAAGCGGCAGAGGCCGTGCGGAATGGCGCGGAGGAAGTGGACATGGTCATCAACGTGGGCTGGCTGAAGGACGGGAAGCACGACGAGATTCTCGGAGAAATCCGGGCAATCCGGAAGGCGATGGATGCTGTAAAACCCGGGCGGATTCTGAAGGTCATCATTGAAACCTGCCTGCTCAACGACGACGAAAAAATCAAAATGTGTGAAATCGTCTCCGACAGTGGAGCGGATTTCATCAAAACCTCCACGGGCTTCTCGAAGGGCGGTGCTACGGCGGAGGATATCCGTCTCTTTGCCGCTCACGTACAGCCTCACGTGAAGATTAAGGCAGCCGGGGGAATTTCGTCCCTCGCAGATGCCGAAGAATTCCTCGCCCTCGGAGCCCATCGCCTTGGTACCAGCCGGATTGTGAAACTGGTGAAGGCGCAGGGAAGCACCCACGACGGCGGCTATTGAAAAACAGAAAGGAGACTTGTATGAAACCCTATCCTACCCCCCATAACAGTGCCTCACCGGGGGATTTTGCGAGAACCGTTCTTATGCCGGGGGATCCTCTCCGGGCGAAATTCGTAGCGGTAACCTTCCTCACCGATGCCAGACTGGTGAACAACGTCCGGGGTATCGGGGGCTACACGGGAAGGTACAAGGGACACCCCGTTTCCGTCATGGCAAGCGGAATGGGAATGCCCTCCATGGGGATTTATTCCTACGAGCTGTTTGCGTTCTACGGGGTCGAGAACATCATGCGAATCGGCTCCGCGGGCTCCATCCGT
>JAZSQX010000027.1:0-5048 GCA_045538235.1 Eubacteriales bacterium | reverse complement strand
AGAAGCCCGGTCTGGGTGAGGGAAGGGAGGGTTTTGTGGAGACTGCACACCGTCAGATCCGCGCCGGAGGAAACGGGAGATGGAATGGCGGGATCCAAAAATCCCAGGTGTGCGCCGTGTGCGTCATCCACGATCAGGGGCACGTTCCGGCGGTGACAGACAGCGGCAATGCCGGCAATATCGCTGACAATTCCCTCGTAAGTGGGGGAGGGGAGAATCACGGCGGCGGTGTCGTCGGTGATGGCTTCTGCCACCTCTTCCGGCGAAATAGAGCGGGCAAATCCCAGGGGATCGGCGGCGGGATGGAGATAGCGCACCTCGGCTCCGCTGAGAATTGCGGCGTGGTAGATGGATTTGTGGCAATTCCGAGCCATCACGAGCCGTTTTCCTCCCCGGCAGAGGGCATACACAGCGGCAAGAAGCCCTGCAGTGGAACCATTTACGAGGAAGAAAGCCTGCTTCGCTCCGTAACGGTTCGCGGCGCGCTCCATGGCATCCTTCAGAATTCCCTCGGGAGCGTTCATGTCATCGAGCCCTTCCACTTCCGTGAAATCCAGCGACTGGATGCCGAGAAGGTGGGAGAACTCCGGGTTCCGCATATGTCCCGGCATATGAAAGGGGGTGATATTTTGTTTGGTGTAGCGTTTGAGTGCATCGGTCAGTTTCATGAGAGAACCTCGCGGTGTTGAGATGGTGGGGGTGATTCGGGTACTGAATCCTGTGGAATTACATCCACAATGACGATTTCGCTTCTGCCTTCCGTGCGGATGGGATAGCACCAGGTGCCGGTTCCGCTGGAGACGATGGCAAAGGTGCCGTCCGGCAGAGGATAACAGCCGGCGTTGTATTCATGGAGCCCCAGGAGCCGGTGGGAGAGGATGCCCAAGGGGAAAATCTGTCCGCCGTGGGTGTGCCCCGCGAATAGGAGATGGGCTCCCAGAATGGCACAGTCCGCCATTTCCACGGGTTCGTGGCAGAGAAGCACCGTCAGCCCGGAAAAGGGATTTTCCAAGAGTTCCGACGGGGTCAGCCGCTCTTCCGTGAGATCCCGCCGACCCACGATCCGGAGAACATCCGCCGGGTACGCCGTTTCGTCCCGGAGAAAGCGGACACCGGAGGCGGCGAGGGCTTCTGAGAGTTCGTCCAGCGTGAAGGAGGGGCGCTTCCAATGCCACCGCAGTTCGTGATTTCCCGCCACGTAAAAGATGCCGTAGGGAGGATGCAGTTCTCCGAACATGGCGCTGTAGGCGGAGAAGAGCCGGCGGGGGGTGTATTCGTCGAAGAGATCCCCCGTGATGATGAGAAGATCGGGGGATTCCTGCCGGATTCGCTGAAAGAGCCTCCGGACGCTGGAGAACGTCTGCCACCGCCCGGGATGAAGATCGGAGATCTGAACGATCCGCAGGGATTTTTTGGGGAGAGGACGGGGAGAGGACAGGACATACCGGGTGGATCGGAGATGCTTGGCGGTGATGAATCCTGCTGCCTGATAGAGCGCCCAGAGAGGGAAGGGGAACAGTCCGCCGAGCGTCAGTCTGCGCCATGCTCCGTACATCGGTGTGAAAGCCAGAAAATCATTGATGAGGTTGTAGATCACAAAGAACACCGACAGAAGGGACACGGACACGAACCGGAAGGAACTGGGGTGTCCCATGGGAAGAATGAAAAGAAACGCCAGAATCGCGGCGCACTCCGAGGGGGTGAGAGAGGGGATGGCGGGCAAGTCAGCAGAGAGAAACGAGAAAAACAGGATGAGAAAAAACGCCGCCTGAGAGAAAACGGTGATCAGCTTTTGGGTGAGGTGAAAAGGCATGGCTTCCTCGCTTTTTCGAATATGTAGACGGGGGAGCCGAGCCGACGATGAAAACAAAAAATGCCGAACTCACGGGGTTGTGAAATCGGCATATTTTTTGACCAGCGGTACAGGGATACGAACCCCGCCATACAGAGTCAGAGTCTGCTGTGCTACCTTTACACAATACCGCTATGCAGCTCAAAGCCATTGCTTTCCGCTGACGGATGATATTATAGCAGAAGACGGAGCCTTTGTCAAGTGTTTTTTAGAAAAATATTGAAATTTTTTTGTGTTGAGGAAAGAAAGGGTGGGGACAGTCGTCCGGGCAAAGTTTTTCTTGCAATTTCCGCATGAATATGGTATCATTAAAAAAGAATACCGTGATGATTTTCTCACGAAAGGACTTGCGGTATGCGTGCTTATTATTTTTTTATGAAATTTATGCGGGGAGTCGGAGTCGGCTTCACCTGTGCGGCGGCGGTGATCGGTTTTTTAGCGGCAGTGGCACTGGTGATCCGGTGTTTGTACTTCGCGTGAACGAGGACGTATGAGACTGGACAAATATCTGGCGGACAGCGGGCGCTATACCCGCAGCGAGGCTTCCCGGGTGATTCGGCGGGGAGGCGTGTCGGTAAACGGTGCGGTGGTGAAGGATCCTTCCCTGAAAATCGACGAAGCCACAGCGGTGGTGACGGCAGAGGGGGAAGCGATCGGCTACCAGCGGTTCCGCTACTTTATGCTGAACAAGCCTTCCGGTACGGTGAGCACCACGGAAGATGACCCGAAATCCGTGATGAAACTCCTGCCCCTTCCCATGCAGCGGATGGATCTCTTCCCCTGCGGACGGCTGGACATCGACACGGTGGGGCTTCTCATTCTCACCAATGACGGCGCGGCGGCACACGCCCTGCTTTCACCGAAAAAGCACTGCGAAAAGACCTACCGCTTTACGTGCCGTCCCATTGGGGAAGAAGAACGCCTTCGTTTGGAACAGGGGGTTACTCTGTCCGACTTCACTTCTAAGCCCTGCCAGGTTCGGCTGGATGACAGCGAGCACGGGGAAATCACGGTGACGGAGGGCAAATACCATCAGGTGAAGCGAATGTTTCTGGCGGTGGGGTCGGAAATTCTGTCTCTCGAACGGGTGGCGTTCGGCGGACTGACGCTGGATCCCGCTCTCAAAAGAGGTGAATGGCGGGAGTTGACGGACGAGGAAACCGAGCGGCTTCTGGCACAGACGAAATCGTAAAACAAAGATCACGATAGAATAAAGGAACGACTATGGATATCAACGAAAGACTGGCGCGGGAATTTCAGATTCCCAAAAACAAACTGGACGCAACGGTGGAACTGCTGGACGCGGGGAATACGGTTCCCTTTGTGGCGCGGTACCGGAAAGAGGTGACGGGGGGACTGGACGACACGGTTCTCCGGAATCTGATGGATCGACTCACCTATCTGCGGAATCTGGAAAAGCGGAAGGAGGAGGTGCGCGCTCTCATCGCGGGGCAGGAAAAACTCACCGATGCGATTTCTGCCGCTATCGATGCCGCGGAAACCGTCACCGAGGTAGACGACATTTACCGCCCCTTCCGTCCGAAGCGGAAAACCCGGGCGTCCGTTGCCCGTGAGCGGGGACTGGAACCTCTCGCACAACTGCTTTTCGAACAGCGTGCCTCCTACGATCCGTCCATTGAAGCGGCGGCGGAAGCATATATCAATGAAGAAAAAGACGTGAAGTCGGCGGCGGATGCGCTGGCTGGTGCGAAGGATATTATTGCCGAAACCGTCTCCGATCATGCGGATTACCGGAAGGAAATTCGTGCCATCACCACCCGTTTCGGCATCATTTCCACGAAAAAAACCGCGGATGCTCCCGTGTACGAGCAGTATTACGAACATTCGGAGCCCGTTTCGAAAATCCCGTCCCACCGGATTCTCGCCATCAACCGCGGGGAAAAGGAAGAGGCACTGGCGGTTTCGGTGGAGGTGGAGCGGGATCGGGTTCTCAATTACCTCTTCGGCGAGGTGGTGACGAACTACAAGAGCCCGGCGTTCCCTTACGTGAGTGCCGCGGTGGCGGACAGCTATGATCGGCTCATTGCCCCTTCCGTGGAGCGGGAAATCCGGAACGATCTCACCGACGGGGCTGGGGAAAGCGCGATTAAGCTCTTCGCCATGAACCTGCGGAATCTTCTGATGCAGTCTCCCCTAAAGGGAAAGACCGTCCTTGGCTATGACCCCGGCTACCGCACCGGATGTAAGCTTGCGGTGGTCACCAAGACGGGGGCTGTAGCGGATACGGCGGTGATTTATCCCACCAAGCCCCACGAGCGGGTGGAGGAATCGAAGCGTACCGTGAAGCGCCTCATCGAGCGGTACGGCGTGGACGTGGTGGCGATCGGAAACGGAACCGCATCCGGCGAGAGCGAAATGTTCATCGCCGATACCCTTCGGGAGATGGGGGGCAAGACCAAGTACATCATCGTCTCGGAAGCGGGGGCATCGGTTTACTCGGCATCGGAACTTGGCGCGGAGGAATTCCCCGATTTCGACGTAACCGAGCGAAGTGCGGTGTCCATTGCCAGACGGCTTCAGGATCCTTTGGCGGAACTGGTGAAGATCGATCCCAAGTCCATCGGAGTGGGGCAGTATCAGCACGACATGAAGCCCGCACGGCTGGATGAAGCCCTGACCGGGGTGGTGGAAGCCTGTTTCAACTCCGTGGGGGTGGACGTGAATACCGCTTCTTATTCCCTCCTTTCTTATATAGCGGGGATCAATATGACCTCCGCCAAGAATATCGTAAAATACCGGGAAGAAAACGGCGAGTTCCGCACCAGACGGGAGATTCTGAAGGTGCCCCGGTTCGGTGCGAAGGCGTTTGAGCAGGCAGCGGGTTTCTTGCGGATTCCCGGCGGGGAAGAAATCCTCGACAACACGGGGGTGCATCCCGAGTCCTACCCGGCTGCCATGGCGCTGCTGGAAAAGTTCGGCTGCTCGGCGGAAGACGTCAAGGGAGGGCTTTCTCTCCGGGATTCCGCAGCAAAATACGGCATGAAGAAGCTGGCGGAAGAACTGGGTGTCGGGGAAATGACCCTTTCCGACATTCTCGGAGAGCTGGAAAAGCCCGGTCGCGACATCCGTGACACCCTGCCGCCTCCGGTTCTGCGGGACAAGGTGCTGAGCATCGAAGATTTGGAAGAAGGCATGATTCTCACCGGCACCGTACGGAACGTCATTGACTTCGGCG
>JAZSQX010000289.1:0-5375 GCA_045538235.1 Eubacteriales bacterium | reverse complement strand
ACTGGGAGTCAACCGGCTGAGCATGGGACTGCAGAGTGCCCATGAAAACGAACTCAAAGCCCTGTCCCGCCGCCATACCCGGAAGGATTTTTATCAGTCCTATCGGATGGCGAGGGAGGCGCATTTTGACAACATCAACGTGGATCTGATGTTCGGAATTCCCCACCAGACTCCCACGTCTCTGGCTCATACCATCTATTACGTTACGTCTCTCGGTCCCGATCATATCTCCCTGTACGACCTCAAAATTGAACCGGGGACGGCGTTTTACCGGAACTGGCAGAGCATTGCGCCCCTTCTGCCCAGCGACGACGAAGAGGCGGATATGTACCTCGGTGCCATCGACCAACTCAGGGAGAGCGGATACTTACAGTACGAGATTTCCAATTTTGGCCGTCCGGGTCATATGTGTGTCCATAATCTGAAATACTGGAACTGCGACGAGTATCTGGGATTCGGGGTGTCCGCCCACTCTTACTTCAACGGAAGCCGGTTCTCCTTTACCCCCGATCTGGGCAAATACATTCAAAGCGTGACGGTGAAGGATTCGAAAATCCGCATCACGGACGAGTGTGAACAGTTAGAAGAACGGGAGAGGATGGGGGAATACATCATGCTCCGCTTCCGGCTCACAGCGGGACTGGACGCGAGAGAATTTCTCCGTCGGTTTGGGCTGTCCTTTGAGACTCTGTACGGGGAAAAATGCCGGAGGTTCATTCAGCACGGCTTTATGACCGAGCGGGGGGGCGTGTATGCGTTGACTCCGGCGGGGATGTTTATCTCTAACTACATTTTGTCGGAAATTCTGGAATTTGAGGATTTCGGTAAGTACTACTTTGGTGCGTAAGAGGGAACAGACCATGAAACAAGCCGTCTTTTTCGGTTCGGAAGAGAAGATCGATCAAGTATATTCCGAAGATTTGCGGCGCACGCTGGCGGAGGAGGCACGTTTTCTCACCGATCACGTGATCACGGTGGGGGAGATGGAGGAGTACGCTCCTGTTCTGGCGGAAGCGGAATGCCTGTTCACCACGTGGGGGATGCCCCATCTGTTGGCGGAGAGTATCCGAAATTTCTTCCCGAATCTGAAGCACGTTTACTACGCCGCCGGATCGGTGCAGGGATTTGCACGGGAATTTCTGGATGCCGGAATCGCGGTGTACAGCGCGTGGGAAGCCAACGGGATTCCGGTAGCGGACTACACCTTTGCCCAGATCATTCTGGCGGCGAAGGGATTTTTCTCCCGGATTCACGACCACGCTCACCGCGGAACCTGGCAGAATCGCGCCCTCCGCACGGCGTATCCCGGTGTTTACGAATGCACGGTGGGGATCATCGGTGCCGGCATGATCGGAAAAATGGTCATTGAGCGGCTGAAAATGTTAGAGAAAACGAGAATTCTCGTGTTCGATCCCTTTTTGCCCGATGCAAAAGCGGTAGAATTGGGTGTCGTGAAAACGGATCTCGAGGAACTGTTCCGGGAAAGCGACGTGGTGTCCAACCATCTTGCCAACAATCCGGATACGGTGGGAATGCTCCATGGAGGGCTGTTCTCTCAGATGAAGCCCCATGCGGTTTTTCTCAACACCGGACGGGGCGCACAGGTGGTGGAGGCGGATCTTGTGGCTGCCCTTCGCGAAGTCCCCACCCGCGCTGCCGTTCTGGACGTGACCATGCCCGAGCCCCCGGCCGCAGACAGTCCCTTCTACACCATGGAGAACGTGTGGCTGACTCCCCATATTGCTGGCTCCCTCGGGAACGAAGTCCATCGCATGGCGGAGTTCATGTTTGAGGAATACCGCCGCGTGGAAGCCGGAGAAACGCCCCGCTGGTCGGTGACCCTGGAAATGCTCAAAACCATGGCGTGACAAACGATACGAAAAAACTGCTGTCACTTGGGAGTGTAGAAGTCCCAATAACAGCAGTTGTTTTTTTGTTTTCCTTTCCCTTTACCGCACCGCGAGGAAATACACGATCACCAGAAGCCCGAGGATGATGCGGTACCATCCGAATGCTTCGAAACTGTGGCGGCGAACAAATCCCACCAGGAATTTGATGGAAACAAGGGAGACCGCAAACGCCGTCAGAGTTCCCACGATCAGGGTCATGATCTCTACCCCGGTAAAGGAGAGACCGAATTCCATCACGTATTTGAGAATCTTGAGCGCGCTGGCACCCAGCATCACGGGGATCGCGAGGAAAAAGGAGAATTCCGCGGCGGCGGGACGGGATACGCCCACGCACATGGCACCGATGATGGTGGAGCCGGAGCGGGAGGTACCGGGAATCAGGGAGAGCATCTGGAAGCATCCCACCTTCAGCGCTGTCTTGCCGGTAAATTCGTCCACGGTATTCACGGAGTAGGAGGCGTTTTTCTTCCGTCTCTCAATGACGATGAACACGATTCCGTAGAGAATCAGCGCGGCGGCAACGACTATGTAGTGATAGAGATACCGATCCAAGAGATCGTCAAAGAGAACGCCCACCACGCCGGCGGGAATGGCGGCAATGAGAATCTTTCCCCAAAGACGCCAGGTTCGAGACCGTTCCTCCCCCGTTTTGCCGGGCATCCAGGGGAAGAGTTTTCCGAAATAGAGGATGACCACCGCCAGAATGGAACCGAACTGAATGACCACCCGGAACATTTCCATGAAGGATTCAGAGACCTTCAGATGCACCAGCTCGTCAAAGAGGATCATGTGACCCGTGCTGGAAATGGGGAGCCATTCGGTGATGCCCTGTACCACTCCCAGGAAAAACGCTTTCAGTATTTCGATAAAAGTCATAAGTCAAATCCTTTCGTCAGCCAAGCCGCATGATGTCGCCGCTGTGTACGGGGAAGGGAACCTTCATGCGGAAGTACATGGACGGATGGGGAGCCGAAGGAATGGGTTCTCCCTGCACGTTCGAAAGGGTGTGTGCCGAGAAGCCGCGTCCCACCTTGCCGGGGGAGATCAGCTCTACCCGATCCTCTGCCGTGACCTTGTTCCGCTGAATGAACAGGGTGTCGTAGAGCCCGTTTTCATCGGGGGTGAGGGAATCGGAAACTGCTGTGGCGAGATACGCCTTTTCCCGGATGTAGCCGAGCTCCGTGACGGTGTTGGCGTTCTCGTGAGGGGGCGTGAAGTAGAAGCCCGTGTGGTATTCCCGGTGGCTGACACCGTACAGCTCGTTCCGCCACTCGTCCCGGAAGGTGTATCCGGCGGGATCGGCACGGTAGGCATCGATAGCAAGACGGTAGGTGTTGGTGACCACCGCGGTGTAATAGGCACTCTTCACCCGCCCTTCGATTTTGTAGCTGGAGATACCCGATTCTTCCAGTTCCGGGATGTGCTCAATCATGCAGGTGTCTCTGGAACTCATGAAGAAGGTCTCCCCGTTTTCCTCCTGTTCCGCCGTGACCACCGTGGGGAGATCCGCCCGGTTGGCTTCCTTCAGATCCATGGCGGAGGGGGAATACTGCCAGCGACAGGACTGGGCACAGGCACCGTGATTGGCGTCCCGCCCGGTGAAATAGTTGGAGAGAAGACACCGTCCGCTGTACGCAATGCACATGGCACCGTGAACGAAGGCTTCCAGCTCCACGGTGTCGGGGAGGACGGCGCGGATTTCCTTAATGTCGGCGAGGGTCAACTCCCGCGCCAGCACAATGCGGGAAGCCCCCAGCTTGTGCCATGCGAGACACGCCTGAGCGGAAACGACACTTGCCTGAGTGGAGATGTGAAGGGCCAGATTCGGCGCAATCTCCCGCACCAGCATCACCACCCCGATGTCGGAGACGATGACGGCATCCACGCGGATGGCATCCAGAAACCGGATGTAGTCCGCCAGTTCCTTGTATTCGGAGGTGTGGGGCATCACGTTGACGGTGACGTAGAGCTTTACTCCATGGCTGTGGCAGTAGTCGACGGCGTCAATCAGCTCATCCCGGGTAAAATTGGCAGAGGCCGCCCGCATTCCGAAATTTTTTCCAGCCAGGTAAACGGCATCCGCTCCGTACAGAACGGCGGCTTGCAGTTTTTCAAAGCTTCCGGCGGGGGAGAGCAGTTCCGCTTTGTGAAGGGCGCCCATCTCAGAAATCCAGGCAGAGACGGCTCTCTACCACGCTGCGGACGTATCCCGCTGCTTCCAGATGGAGGGGGTGACTCTGGTATTCCGCCAGCGCCTCGGGGGAGGTGAAGGTGGAATCCAGCATCATGTCCGCATTGGAGGTGGGGAGACGGTCGGTGATGACCTTCAGCTCCACCAAGCCCTCGATTTTGCCGTTCAGGGATTCGAGACGGCTTTTGGCTTCTGCGCGGGCGGCGGCTTTTTCTTCTTCCGTGAAGGATTCTTTCAGTTTCCAGAGAATGATATGCTTAACCATGGCGGTGTCCTTTCTTTATACGTTCATAATAACGGGGAGGATCATGGGCTTGCGCTTGGTTTTGGAGTAGAGATACTTGGAGAGGGCATCTTTCACGTTGGTCTTCATCTGAGTCCATTCGGTGACGCCGGAATCCAGGGTGTCGCAGAGGACGTTGCGAACCAGATCCCGCACGTTGTCCATCAACTCTTCGCTTTCACGGACGTAAACAAATCCGCGGGAGATCAGGTCGGGACCGGAGATGATGGTGCCTTCGTCGATGTCCACGGTGGCAACCACTACGATCAGACCGTCCTGTGCCAGATGGCGGCGGTCACGGAGAACGATGTTGCCAACGTCCCCGACTCCGTAGCCGTCCACGAGCATTCTGCCGGAGGGAACGGTTCCGTTCTTTTTGCAGCTGTTGCGATCCAGTTCCAGCACCTGACCGATGTCCATGATGAAGATCTTCGAGGAATCCATGCCCATGTACTCTGCTAATTCCTTGTGCTGCATCAGGTGATGGTATTCGCCGTGAATGGGCATGAAGAATTTGGGCTTGGTCAGCGCGTGGATCAGCTTCAGTTCTTCCTGGCAGGCGTGACCGGAGACGTGCACCACCGCTTCGTCGTGGTAAACGCTGACCCCCTTTTTGTACATTTCGTTGATGATCCGGGAGACCAGTTTTTCGTTGCCCGGGATGGCGTGGGAGGAGAGAACCACCAGATCCTTGGGGGTCAGTTCCACCTGGGAGTGATCGGCAAACGCCATGCGGTACAGAGCGGACATGGGTTCGCCCTGGGAGCCGGTGGTGATAATGGTCAGTTTTTCTTTGGGATAACGACCAATGTCGGCGATGTCAATGAGGGCACCGTTCGGCACTTCCATGTACCCAAGACGAACGGCGGCACCCACTACGTTCAGCATACTGCGTCCGGTGATGGCGATTTTTCTGCCAAATTTGACGCTGGAGTTAATAATCTGCTGCACCCGGTGGACGTTGGAGGAGAAGGTGGCAATGATAATCCGC
>JAZSQX010000082.1:0-14173 GCA_045538235.1 Eubacteriales bacterium | reverse complement strand
ACGACATGGCTACGATCCGACTTTGATGGGAGCGGCGTTCTTAGCCCATTCCATGTCGAAGTCTTCCCAGAAGGTGGTGGCACCCAGTTCCAGCATCTTGCCCCAGTATTCCCGCATCATGTCCAGCGCAGCGCGGTATTCCCCTGCTTTTGCCACGGCGGTGAGGGTGTAGTAGCCAAGGAACGTGGAGAATCCTGCCGCACCCCCCTTGCTGATGCAGCGGTCAAAGATTTCCTTCGGATCTGCCAGACCACCCATGACCAGAAGAGCGGCAGGCTGCTTCCATGCACCGGGATCGGGCTTGTGCTGGAGAAGCGTATCCGCGGAACGGAAGCACAGGGCGGCGGTTTCCGTTTCCCCCAGAACCTTCATGATTTCGCCGCCGCAGAGAAGGGCATAGCGGAGGAGCCCCTGGAGTCCGCAGTGCTTTGGTTCGGGATGTGCCTGGGTGGGCCAGTCAAAGAAGCGTCCTTCCGGAAGGATTTCGCTTCCGTTTGCGTCCACGTAGCCGGTATAGCGGGTGATCATTTCCTTAATATAGCCCCGCTGAGCGGCAAGATATTCATAATTGCCCGTTCCCATGTACCATTCCCAATGGCAGAGGATCCACCACAGATTGTAGGAGGACAGCCCGTTCATGGAGGCGTCGATGGGGGTCACGTTCCGCACCAGATCCAGGGACTTGGGAATCACGTCATTTTCGCCGAAGACTGCCAGGATGGTGGCAAGTTCCGTGTTCATGTCCCCCGCCCAGACCAGACGGTCGCGTTTGATGCCGTCCCACAGATACCGCTGCATATTCAGATGTACGGTGTAGGCGGCGGTGTCGTAAATCTTCTCGAGAAGGGGATCGCTGCAATGGAAGGAACCTCGGTATTCGATATCCCGATACACGAGGGTTGCGGTCACACAACGGAGCTGAAGGAAGGCATCGGGGGTGTTCAGTTCCACGTAAGCAAAGCGGAAGCCGCTTTCGTTGGTTTCGTTGGAAGCCCAGGGACCGGTGATCAGATGAATCTCTCTCGTGGCGTGGTCGTTGCCCGAGTTGTGGATTCCCACGGGGGTCATGGCTTCTGTTACGCTTTCCCCCAGACGGACGGTCACGTCGGCGTATCCGGGGCAGTTGTGCGCCCAAACGGAAACGGTAACCGTGCCGTGAATCTCTCTTCCAAAATCCACTAAAACAGCCGCTTTTTCGTCAGAACCGCGGTTGTCGAGGGTGCATTGGTCGTGGTAGCCGTAAATGGCAACCTGGGCGGGCTTGTATTCGGGCAGATAGGGAGCACCCTGCACATTCCCTTTGGTAAGCACGACGCGGGTGGGGAAAATCACAGAACGGCTGCGTTCATCGTGAATGGCAGGTACGCCCAGTTTATCAAACAGTTTCATAAAAATACGTCCTTTCCCGCTGAAGGGTTTGGATTGGGATGAACAATGACATTATAGCATATCTCACAGAAAGGGGCAAGGGCTTTTTTTGAAAAAGACGAAAATCCTTGCGATTCCCGCTGTCCTGTACGGGAGTGTTGGGAGATTTTTGTGAATTTTAATTCTTGACGAACCGTGGAGGCTGTGCTATAATACCCCTGAACTGGATAACAATCAGGAGATATACTATGGCAGTTGTTACAATCATCGGAGCGGGCATGATGGGCTCGGCTCTCGCATTTCCGGCACGGGAAAACGGGCATGAGGTTCGTCTCGTGGGCACCCACCTGGACCGCGAGATTATCGAAACCGCAAAACGGACGAACCGGCATCCGAAATTCACAAAGGATTTTCCCGCCGGCGTGACCTATCACCAAATCGAAGAGATGGCGGACTGCATTCGCGGTGCCGATCTCATCATCGGTGGTGTCAGCAGTTTTGGCGTGGACTGGTTCGGAGAACACGTGCTTCCCGCCATTCCGGAAGAAACGCCCATCCTCACCGTCACCAAGGGACTTCTTGATACCCCCGATGGACGACTGCTCCCCTATCCGGCAGTGTGGGAGGAGAAAATGGAAAAGCTGGGACGTCACCCCAATCTGAATGCGGTGGGCGGTCCCTGTACCAGTTACGAGCTGGTGGCGCACGATCAGACCGAAGTGGCGTTCTGCGGGAATGATAGGAAAACGCTCGAAAAAATCCGCGCCATTATGGAAACCTCCTATTATCACGTAAGCCTTTCCACGGACGTGGTGGGGATTGAAAGTGCCGTTGCGCTGAAAAACGGTTACGCCCTTGGCATTGCTCTCACCGTGGGGCTGAATCAGAAGGAATTCGGATTGGACAGCGAACTGCACTACAATTCTCAGGCGGCGGTGTTCGGACAGAGCGTGCGGGAGATGGCAAGGCTTCTGAAGCTGCAAGGGGCGGCAACCCTCGACAATCTTGCGGTAGGAGCGGGGGATCTGTACGTGACCGTGTACGGCGGACGTACCCGACTGGTGGGAATCCTTCTGGGACGGGGGCTGAATATCGACGAGGCGAAGGAGCAGCTCAATGGCGTGACTCTCGAATCCCTCGTGGTGGCGGTGCGCGTGGCAAGAGCCATCCGGATCCTGGCGGAGCAGGGAAAAGCGGATCTGTCGGATTACCCTCTCCTGATGCACGTGGATGAAATTCTCACGGAAAAGAAACCGGTGAACATCCCCTGGGATTGGTTCCGGTTTACCGCGGAATAAAGGACTGCAATCAAAACGGCGTTTGTCTTCGGGCAGGCAGCCGTTTTTTTATTAGCACCTCTTGACAAATCCCCCGACGGCGTGCTATAATATAACAAAGGATATATAACAAACAATATATAAAGGAGGCGCGAGATGCCGCCCAAAGTGAAAATAACCAAAGAGGACATTGTCTCCGCCGCGGTGGAGAGCGTCCGGGAAAAGGGCGCGGATGCCATCAACGCACGAGAGATTGCGGATCGGCTTACCTGTTCCACTCAGCCCGTTTTTTCCAATTTCAGCAGTATGGAGGATGTGAAGCTGGCGGTGCTGGAGGAAGCACGAAGCCGATACGGAGCGTTTGTACGACGGGAAACGGAGAGCGGAAAATACCCACCCTACAAGGCAATGGGGATCGCCTATATCTGTTTTGCGGACGAGGAAAGGGAACTGTTCAAACTGCTCTTCATGCGGGAC
This sequence comes from Eubacteriales bacterium, assembly GCA_045538235.1. Classification (GTDB taxonomy): domain Bacteria; phylum Bacillota; class Clostridia; order Oscillospirales; family CAG-272; genus UMGS1696. The sequence continues at coordinate 11,051 of JAZSQX010000082.1, read as the reverse complement.
AGGAGCGGGGAAGTTCCGCCGGGAGATGAAGCGATGGAACCCGTCTATGAACAGATTCGAGACCAGACGGGACTGTCGGCGGATCTGGCAAAGAGGTTCCACCTGACGATTTGGGCGGCGATTCACGGGATTGCCGTTATGATTGCAACCAATTACGTTGCGTTGGACAGAGAACTCATCAGCCAAATCACAACCGACTGCTATCAGGGGCTGAGAAAACAATACGCGGAAAAGGAGTGACGGAAAAATGGATGCGATTCGTACAACGGAACTGACGAAGCAATACGGAAGCACCACGGCAGTGGATCGGCTGAATCTGACCGTGGAAGAGGGGGAACTCTTCTCCCTTCTCGGTGTCAACGGAGCGGGGAAGACCACGACGATCAAGATCCTCTCCTGTCTCACTGCCCCCACTTCGGGAGATGCTTTCCTCCTCGGAAAAAGTGTGCGGCAGGAAGCGTCTGCGATCAAATCCTCTCTCGCTTTGTCCCCCCAGGAGACGGCGGTGGCACCCGGTTTGACCGTGCGGGAGAACCTGGAGGTGATGGGGGGCGTGTACGGCTTTTCCCGGGAGGAAACCAGTAAAAAAATCGTCGCTCTTCGTGAAGAGCTGGGACTGACTCCGGTTCTCGGAAAACGAGCAGGAAAGCTGTCGGGGGGATGGCAGAGACGACTGAGCATCGCTATGGCACTGATCGGGGAGCCGCGGATTCTCTTTCTGGATGAGCCCACTCTGGGACTGGACGTGATTGCCCGGAGCGAACTGTGGGATCGGATCCGCGCACTGAAAGGGAAGGTGACCATTGTGCTGACGACGCACTACATGGAAGAAGCGGAAGCGCTGTCCGATCGGATCGGAATCATGCGGGACGGCAGACTTCTGATCTGCGATACTGCCGATGCCATCAAGAAAAAAGCCGGAACGGAACGGTTTGAAGAGGCGTTTATCCGGATTGTAAAGGGGGAATTGACATGAGAATGCGGACATTTGCCGGGAGAAATGTGAGAGAAATTTTGCGGGATCCCGTGAATCTCTTTTTTGGACTGGGATTTCCCCTTGTGCTGCTCCTCCTGATGAGTGCCATTCAAGCGGGAATTCCCGTGAGCCTGTTCGAGATCGATCGTCTCACGCCCGGGATCACGGTGTTCGGGCTGTCGTTCCTATCCCTGTTTTCCGCCACCATCGTCGCCAAGGATCGGGGGAGCGCTTTCCTTCAGCGCCTTTACACCACTCCCATGACGCCGCAGGATTTTCTCTTCGGGTACACCTTACCCATGCTGCCCATCGCGCTCATGCAATGCGTGATTTGCTACGGAATTGCCCTTCTGCTGGGACTCACACCCACGGTGGGGATTCTGTACGCACTGCTGTTTCTGATTCCGGCGGCGTTTCTCTTTGTGGCATTGGGTCTTCTTTTCGGAAGTGTGCTGAATGAGAAGCAGGCTGGCGGAATCTGTGGTGCGCTTCTGACCAATCTGTCCGCGTGGCTGTCGGGAATCTGGTTTGATCTGAATCTGGTCGGAGAGGGATTCCGGAAAGTAGCATATCTCCTTCCGTTCGTTCATGCGGTGGAAATGGAGCGGGCGGCTCTAAGTGGGAATCTGGCGGATGCGCTGTCCCATCTGCCGTGGGTAATCGGCTGGGGAATTGCCATCATGACGGCGGCGGTGCTTCTGTTCCTCCGACAGATGAAGCGGCAATAAGGAAAACAAAAAACCGACGAGACTTGATGAACCGTCGGTTTTGTTTGTTTTGGTTTGAATTCTGCCGGAATTATTCAGACTTGATGTAGGGCAGAAGAGCAACGTGGCGGGCACGCTTGATGGCAGTCACAACCTGTCTCTGGTGCTTTGCGCATGCGCCGGAAATTCTTCTGGGAAGAATCTTACCTCTTTCGGAGATGTGATGTTCCAGCTTCTTCACGTTCTTGTAGTCGATGTAATCGATTTTGTCAGCGCAGAAAACACAGACTTTCTTTCTTCTGTTTCTGTTCTGGCGAGGCATTCTCTGCTGAGGAGCAGAGGTCTTTTCGGCTGCGGGAGCAACTTCTTCCGCAACAACTTCAGTCTTTTCTGTATCCATTCTTACTTAATCCTCCATAAATGTTGTGTGGAACGCCGTCAGAAGGGCAGTTCCTCGTCATCTGATATTTCTTCAAATTTGGGTGCAGGTTGACTTTGATAAGCACCGTTCTGGGGTGCGCCGCCAAAGGAAGCGTATCCTTCGGGGACATAGGACGATGCCGGAGCGCCCTGTCCGTAAGCGGTCTGCTGAACTGCCAGAGGGCTTTCGCTCTTTGCATCAACAAAATACGCTTCGTCTGCCACGATTTCGGTGGCAAAGCGCTTCTGGCCATTTTGATCTACCCAAGATCTTGTCTGGATGGATCCGACCACGCAGATCGAACTTGCCTTGCGGAAATAGCGGGTGATGAACTCAGCCGTCTGTCTCCATGCCGTAACGTTGATGAAATCAGCCTGGGCTTCCTCGCCGTTTTTGCCGCCGAAACGCCGGTTGACCGCTACGGTGAAAGACGTGACTGCAACGCCGGAAGGAGTGGTTTTGAGTTCGGGGTCCGCTGTGAGACGACCGCCAAGGATAACCTTGTTAAAATTAAAGTTAGCCATGTTTCTTTTCTCCGTCAAAAGCCTTCAGCAGAGTTATGCCTGAGCCTTTGCTGTCTTCTTTTCGTCAAGACGAATTACGATGGAGCGGAGAATGCCTTCGGTGATACCGAAAATTCTTTCCAGTTCGCTGGGAAGAGTGCCTTCGCTCTTGAAGTTTACCAGTACGTAGTAACCCTCAGTCTTGTCGTTGATGGGGTATGCAAGCTTCTTTTTGCCCCATTCGTTCGTTTCGAGAACTTCACCCTTGTCAGCGATGAGCTTGGTGAACTTCTCAACGAGCGCCTTGGTAGCATCTTCGGCAAGATCGGGGTCGATCACAAAAAGGGTTTCGTAAGAGTTGATGATCTTTTCCATGAATATTACCTCCCTATGGACTTCAGACCGTCGATTCGAAAAAATTTTCGACGGTAGAGAGACGGGCAGAAAAATAGCCCGTTCAAAATAGTATTTTACCATAGAAACAAAGTTTTGTCAATACAAAAGAAGAAAAATATTCAACAAAATGATAGAAAAAATCGGAGGGAGTTTTCATGAATGGATCAATCGGGCAAAAAACAGAAAAATTCCAAAAAATTCGAAAAACCCCTTGACAAGCGGAAAAAGACATGATATAATACAACACAATTCAAAGACAATGACGAAGACGCGTACGGTTCAAAGTCATCTCAGAGAGTCTGCGGCGGTGGAATGCAGGCATGACGGGACAATTCGCAATCACTTCCGAGTCGGGAAAGGAAAGGCGTCAGCCGAGTAATAATTCCCCGCAGGTGCAGCGTAAAAGGCACAGGGCTTGATGGAGCCTGCAGAGCGGCATTCTATATGCAAGTTTGAGTGGTACCGCGGATTTGTGAAAAGCAAGTTCGTCTCAAAGCGAGACGGACTTTTTTTGTTTTTTATCACGAACAACAGGAAAAGAATTGAAAGGAGTCTACTATGGAAAACATCATCAAAGAGGTTGCGGGGCGAATCCGGGAAACCCGGCTGATCTGTGAGATTTCCGAAGAAGAAATGGCGGGATGTACCGGCGTTTCCCTGGAAGCCTATCGGGAACTGGAAGCAGGGAATGCGGATTTTACTTTTACCTTTATTTATAAGTGCGCTGCCAGACTGGGCGTGGATACGACCGATCTCTTGAAGGGTCAGAGCCCCACACTCCGGGAATACAGCATTACCCGAGCGGGCGGCGGTCTGCCCATCGCACGGCGCAAGGGATTCCGCTACAACAATCTGGCACCTCTTTTCAAAAATAAAATTGCCGAGCCTTTTGTTGTCAAGGCAAAAGTGGTTCCCGAGGAAGCGGATGCTCCCATTAAAGTGAGCCGCCACGAGGGACAGGAATATGACTACATCCTTTCCGGCAAGCTGAAGGTTTCCATCGATGGGAATATCGAAATCCTCGGCCCCGGCGACTCCATCTATTATGACAGCAGCAAGCCCCACGGTATGGTGGCGTACGAGGAAGACTGTGAATTCCTCGCCATCGTGATCTCGGACGGCGGCGCGGCGTATGACTACCCCGAAATGCTGGAAGAGCCTGCCGCTGCGGCTTCTGCGGATACCCTGTCTCCTCTGCCGGAGAATCCCGTTGCTCACCGCTTCATCGAATGTGTGGAGGAAAACGGCAGACTGAAGAAAATTCACTTCCACAACGAGGATCAGTACAACTTCGCCTACGATACCGTGGATGCCATCGCAGAAAAATCCCCCCAAAAGGTGGCGCTGATCCATCTGGATCGGGAAAAGAACGAGAGAACGTTCACCTACCGCGACATCTCCCTTCTTTCGAACCGGGCGGCGAACTATTTCGAATCCCTCGGCATCAAGCAGGGCGACACCGTCATGCTGGTTTTGAAGCGGCATTGGCAGTTCTGGGTCGCCTCCATCGCGTTGCATAAGCTGGGGGCTGTGGCAATTCCCGCTACCCATATGCTGGTGGAACACGACTTCGAATACCGTTACAAAGCGGCGGCAGTGGCGGCCATTGTCTGCACTGCGGACGGCGAGACGGCTATGCACGCGGAAAATGCTGAAAAGAGCGTTCCCCAGTCCATCATCAAAGTCATCGCAAACGGCAAGCGGGATGGCTGGTACTCCTTCGACGAGGAGTTTATGGGCTTCTCCGATCAGTTCGAACGCCGGATGAGTGCCTGCGGTAACGAGACCATGTATATGCTCTTCACCAGCGGCACCACGGGCTACCCGAAGATCGCGGCGCACAGCTACAAATATGCCCTCGGTCACTATATCACCGCCCGCTACTGGCACAATGCGGATCCGAACGGCATCCACTTCACCATCTCCGATACCGGCTGGGGTAAGGCGCTGTGGGGCAAGCTCTACGGTCAGTGGCTCTGCGAAAGCTGTGTGTTCGCCTACGACTTCGACAAGTTCGACGCCGCCGATCTGCTTCCTCTGTTTAAGCAGTACGGCATCACCTCCTTCTGCGCACCGCCCACCATGTTCCGCTTCTTCATCAAGGCGGATCTGGCGAAGTACGACCTCTCCTCTCTCAAGCATACCACCATCGCTGGGGAAGCCCTGAACCCCGAGGTGTTCTATAAATTCAAGGAATACACCGGTCTGTCCCTCATGGAAGGCTTTGGTCAGACGGAAACCACACTGGTGATTGCCAATCTGGTGGGCGATACGCCGAAGCCCGGTTCCATGGGTCGTCCTTCTCCCCTGTACGACGTGGACATTATCACCCCCGAAGGCAAATCCTGTGAGGTGGGGGAAACCGGCGAAATCGTCATCCGCACCACGGAACATACTCCCTGCGGTCTGTTCAAGGGATATTATCAGAACGAAGAAGCCACCAATGAGGCATGGCACGACGGCTACTACCACACGGGTGATACCGCATGGCGGGATGAGGATGGCTACTTCTGGTATGTGGGACGGATCGACGATGTCATCAAGTCCTCCGGCTACCGTATCGGTCCCTTCGAAATCGAGTCCGTCATCATGGAACTCCCCTACGTGCTCGAATGCGCTATCACCGCCGTCCCTGACGAAATCCGCGGACAGGTGGTCAAGGCATCCATCGTTCTGGTGCCCGGCAAGGAAGGATCCGACGAATTGGTGAAGGAAATCCAGACCTACGTGAAGGAACACACCGCACCCTATAAATATCCCAGAATCGTGGAATTCCTCCCCGAGCTTCCCAAAACCATCAGCGGAAAAATCCGCCGTGTGGAACTGCGGAACAGAAAATAAGAGCCAAATACGGAAAACTTTCCGCGAATTGTTGAAATTTCCGGTGTAATGTAGTATAATAAAAGTGCCAGTGACCGATTCCGGGTGGGCAATCCCCTCCGGCGGCACACAAAATCATCGTATCAAAGGAGAATTTTCCTATGCCTCAATGGCTCCATACCTTCATTAACACCTATCTGGTGGGCTTTGTGATCGACCTGGTTGTGGCGATCGTAGTTTTGCTGGCGGGATTTGCGCTGGCAAAAACCGTTGTCAAGGGAATCCGTAAGCTCCGCGCATTCAAGAATCTGGACTCCAACGTCCAGGCGTTCCTGCTCAATTTCCTGGGCGTTGCCATCAGAGTTCTGGCGGTGCTGACTGCCGTTGTGATTCTCGGGGTACCGGAAGCTTCCGTGGTAGCCGCCATCGGTTCCTGCGGTATTGCCATCGGTCTTGCACTTCAGGGCGGTCTGTCCAACATCGCCGGCGGGATCATCATCATGATCTGCCGTCCCTTCCACGTGGGGGATTACATAGAAGCGGCATCCGTCTCCGGTGTGGTCAAGGATATCGGCATTTATTATACCAAAATCGTGACGGCGGACAACCGGGACGTTGCTGTTCCCAACTCCGTGCTTTCCGGTAGCACCGTGACCAATTATTCGACCCAGGCGTACCGCAGAATTGATTTCGATTTCAGCATTTCGTATGATGCGGACATCGACCTTGCGAGAAAAGTCCTTCTTGCTACCGCGTCCATGAACGATCTGGTGGAAAAGGAACCCGCTCCCGAGGTGTTTGTGGCTGCACACGGCGAATCCGCTGTGACCATGAAGCTCCGCGTATGGTGTGCCGCTTCCAACTACTGGACGGTGAACTTCGATATGTGGGAAGACGTGAAGAAGGCGTTCGACAAGTTCGGCATCGAAATTCCGTACAATCATCTCAACGTGATCGTAGATACCAAAGAATAAGCAATAAACGGGATCGTCTCCGGGCGGTTCCGTTTTTCGTTTGCGCGGTTTTACGAAAGTTTCCAATCTGACCAAAGCAATTTCAGAATCCGTTAATAATAAAATCACAGTTCCATGCTATAATGGTATCAGAAAACGTGCGAAACCATAGGGAGGCTTTTCATGAATGTTTTGATGCTGCTCTATCCCAAGAGTGAAGTGGAATACCTGGTGGATTCCTGTACGCTCCGACAGGGACTGGAAAAAATGCGCGCCCACGGATACACCGCCATTCCCGTCATTACAAAGGATGGTCTATATGTGGGATCCGTCAGCGAAGGGGATTTTTTGTGGTATATCATGGAAAATTCGGAAGAAATGGAAGGGATCAAAAGCTGCGAACAGCATAAAATCAAGGAAATTATCCGGAAGAATTACAATCCTGCCGTGACCGTGGACGTGGATACGGAGACCTTGATTGAACGCTCTACTCGGCAGAATTTTATTCCCGTCACGGATGATCGGGGCTATTTCATTGGAATCGTCACCCGGCGCAGGATCATTCAGGTGTTCTGTGCACCACACGAAGCGGAAAAAGTGGACGGGGAGGTGCTGAAGCGGGTGCGGGAATTGGAGCAAAAATGCAAAAACGGGCAGGAACACGAAGTGAAAATCAGTTAATAGAGAAAATGTCGGGATACGGAAACATACCGTACCCGGCATTTTGCTTTTTGTGGAGAAGGAAAAGTATATTTTGGAATAGGAGAAATGATAAAGAAAAATGATAAAATGGGAATTGAATATTTTATGGGACTATGTTATAATGTTATGAGGTTTTGGAATGAAAACGCAAAAAACATAAGCTACATAAAAGGAGAAACCCAATGAAATGTAAGAGAATGCTGTGCATGCTTCTGACAGTACGAATGGCAATGTCCCTGTTCGCCTGTACGTCCGCTCCCCACGAAGATGACGGTGTGATCGACAACGAGACCCCCATCGTTGAAACGGATCCTGCAACGGAAGCAGAAACCGAAGCTGCAACGGAACCTACAACGGAATCTGTTACCGAAGAGGAAACAGAAACCGAAACCGAACCCGCTACCGAAGCAGCATTGGAAACCGCCCCCCCGATCGTTGTTGCGGACAATAATCAGGTATTCAACGGGTTCTTCTGTGCAACGAACGGAAAAGTGGATGCCGAAAAGCTGGATTACGTCAACTGCGCGCTCCTTGGCCCCGGTAACCAGGCAGAATTCAAAATGGAACTGGAAAAATCCGTGGAAGAGGGGAACTATTTCTGGGTGTATACCACCTTCCTGCAGGGGGGAGTGAGAAACGGCTCCATGACTCTCGTCATGATGTGGGAAAAGCACATGGAACGGATTGTCAAGCAGATCAAGGAAGCCGATGCCTACGATTTGTTTCTGGGATGGTACATGGATGAGCCTCTTCTAAACAAATTCACGCCGGAGCAGGTCTATGAAGTCTCAAAATACAATGCGGAAACTTACGGCAAGCGGTATTTCATCTGCTTTGCGGTAGAAGGCTTCGCTCCTCACGTTTATAGCGATGGCATCGTGAAAAAGCACATGACCCGTGAGTTTTCCACCTACATCACCGATGCCGCCTACGATATGTACTGGGAATACGGGCCCAACCGGAATACATACGAGAAGATCAACGAAGCACTCCATGAAGCCATGCCGGAGGATTGCCGGATCTGGTACGTGCCGTGGACGTACGTTCGGGCTGACAACAAGACTGCCAAGCAGGCAGATAAGTATGAACTGCGTCTGATTGCCCATCTGAATGCCATGTATGAATTCCTGAAGGCGGAAGAAAATCCCGGCGGGCTGGTGTCCTTCCTGTGGCAGGGAAAAGGATTCGGCTATTGGGGCGTCGATGAAATGGTAGCAGAAGGCTACTGGCTCAAGCTCCACAAACGCCTTGAGGAGATCGGAACGGAAATCGTTTCCGGTGCTCTGAACAAGGAGTAAAAGAGGGCAGAATATGAAAAATATAAACCAACTTCTCTGCGGTTTTTATATCAGCCGCGGGAAAGGGGAACCGAAGCACGTGGACGTGGAAGCCACGGATTACGTCAACTGCGTCATTCTCAGTGCGGTCAACGTGGAGGGGTTTCGGGCAGACGTGGAACGGAATGTGGCATACGGAAACGTCTTTTGGGTGAATACCCAGTTCTTAGAATGCCGGGTAATGGACGGGGTGATGATCATCCCGGACGACTGGCAGAAAAAAATGGATGATGTCGTCGCGCTTCTGAAAGAGTGGGGCGCGTATGAGCGGTTTTTGGGCTGGTATATGGATGAGCCTCTTCTGAACCGTTTCACCCCGGAACAGGTGCATCGCTTCTCCCGCTATAATCACGAGAAGTTCGGTAAGCGCTATTTCATCTGCTTTGCAGTGGAAGAATTCGCGCCGGAAGAATACAGCGACGGGATCGTAAAAAAGCACATGACCCGGGAATTTTCCCCCTATATCACCGACGGCGCCTACGATATGTACTGGGATTTCGCGCCCAATCGGGGAAAGTATGAGCGGATCAACAACCGGCTCCGGGAAAATCTGCCGGATGACTGCCGGATCTGGTACGTGCCGTGGACGTATCTCAACAGCAACAAGACCTACGAAGAAGCGCAGACCTATGAGGAACGGCTTCTGGAGCATCTGGAAGCGATGTACACCTTCCTGAAAGCGGAAAAGAATCCGGGCGGACTCATGTCCTTCCTGTGGCACGGGGAAATCCTGGGCTTCTACGGGGTCGAAGAGGTGACGGCGGCGGGCTATTGGAAGAAGCTTCATTGCCGCCTTGAGGAAATTGGAAACGAAATCGTCTCCGGGGCGTGGAAGAAGTAATCACATCGTACATAGAATGAAAATAGCGGATGGAACGCATATGAAATCCATCCGCTTCTTCTTTTTTCCAAAAACAAATCCGAAGTCAGAGACCTCGGATTTATATCGAGTATGTATACCGAAATTATTCCTCGACGAGCTCGCCTCTCGCGATCGCTTCCTTTTCGGCTTCTACCTTTGCACGGAAAGCGGCGCGGCGTTCAGCAGCTTCTTCCGCTCTCTTTGCCAGCTCCACCTTTCTGGTTTCGATGGCTCTGGTAATCTGCTGAGCATACTTGTCAATGTCAGCACCGTAATCAACACACATGGAAAGTGCGGCTTCGCCGTCCGTCTTGAGGATCTTGAACACGTAGTACTTCACCTGCATGAGACGATCGCCCTTCTTGTATTCATAAACCTTCTCTTCGATTTCTGCCCGATCCAGTTCATTGTAATAGTAGGAAATGGCAGTGGTTTCGTCGATGGCTTCATCGATGAGAGAGAAGCGTCTTGCATAAATGAAGGTCTTTTCGCCCGTGAAAATCAGGTTGCAGCCTACGAAATAGTTGGTTCTCTGGACACCGTCAGCACCCTTCTTGTAGTAAAAGGGAGTTTCGGTAGCGTCAAAGTCATAGCCTCTCAGATTGATCGGCTTGAGCATCTTGAGGAAGCTTCTTTCGTACACTTCAAACTTCTTTTCGGACATTTCCTGCAAATCCTTGATTTTTTCAGAAATCTGATATTCAAGGTCCGTATCGTTGGACTTGCCGCCGGAAGTGAAGATCGCAATAGCAAAACCTGCAATCAGAACGAGAATACCGTAGACTCTCAGATATTCAATGCAGAACATAACAACGCCTACCAGTGCGATTGCCCAGCCGATGAGTCCAAAAACGGATACCGGAGGAGCGGTGAAATACTTGGCATTTCTTTTGGTTTCCATAACATCTCTCCATTATGTTAGATTTTTCTGATAATGCAAAGATTATCAATCAATTAATGATACCACAAATTTGCCGATCTGTCAAGGGAAAACGAAGGGTTTGTCAACAATTTGTCCTTGTTTCTGGGATTTTGCCCGGAATATCTGTTACGTTGCACAAGAATTGTTGGCGGTATTCGTCGTTTTGACAGGCTCGTAGGCAAGAGAAAAAGCGAGAAACGGGAGTTTCTCACTTTTTCATGATAGAATTTCGTATATGACCGAAAACTTAGTTCAGCTCAGCGAAATACTTGATGGTGCGAACCATCTGGCTGGTGTAGGAGTTTTCGTTGTCGTACCAGGAAACAACCTGTACCTGGTAGGTATCGTCGTCGATCTTGGTAACCATGGTCTGGGTAGCATCGAACAGGGAACCGTAACGCATACCGATCACGTCGGAGGAAACGATTTCGTCGGTGTTGTAGCCGAAGGAT
>JAZSQX010000022.1:0-3954 GCA_045538235.1 Eubacteriales bacterium | reverse complement strand
CTCACGATCTCCGCCAGTTCCGTTGTGGTGGCGATGGGGGATTCTTCCCGTTTCTGAACGATGGCGGCGGCAATGCGCTGGGCAAACCGCTCCTCCCCGTAATCTCGGATGATCCGTTTCAGTTCTTCCTCCGCGTAGGTGTTCACCACGTCCCACGCGCTTCTTGTTTCACTCCGATCCATGCGCATATCGAGAGCAGCCTCTTTCATGTAAGAGAAGCCCCGCTCTCCCTCGTCCAGCTGATGGGAGGAGACCCCCAGATCCCACAGGATCCCGTCGATCTGCTCCACGCCCAGCATATCGAGGGCGGATGCCACGTTCCGGAAATTGGTTTTGACGATGGTGTATCGGTCCCCAAAAGGCGCCAATCTCGCGGTGCAGGCGGCAATGGCTTCGTCGTCCCGGTCAAGACAGATGAGCCGGGAACCTTCGGGAAGCCGCTCGGCAATGCAGAAGGAATGTCCGCCTCCCCCCGCCGTGCAGTCCACGTAAACGCCGCCCCGCTGGGGAGCAAGGGCTTCGATGACCTCGCTTGCCATGACGGAAATGTGAGAGAATTCCATACGCGCTCCTTACAGTCCCAGTTCCTGGAGCATCTCGGTGTAGTTTTCGGGTTCCGCGTCGATTTCTTCTTCCCGCCAGATGTCTTCCGCCCAGATTTCCGCGTACTTGCCGCAGCCCAGGGTGACAACGTTACGGGTGATGCCAGCCCATTCCAGCATCTCCGCGGGGATCATGACACGTCCCTGGGAGTCGGGCTGAACCTCCACGGAATTGGAATACAGATACCGGGTGATGGCACGGGATTTCGTCTTCGGAAGCTCGCTGATCATTCTCGCGTAGCTCTCCCATTCCGCCTCGGAGTACATGGTGAGACAGCGATCACTGCTGCGCAGAATCGTGATCTTTTCGCCAAGCTGTTCCTTCAGCTTTGCCGGAATAATGATTCGGTTTTTCGTATCCAGTGAATGAAAAAACTTCCCCGTCAGCACGCAATCTCACACCCTTTCACACCCATTTGTGGAATTTCACTCCATACTGTGATAATATTATATCCTATTCCTACACGAAAATCAAGAGGGTTCGAAAGATTCCTGCATATTTTTTTCGAAATTTCCCCGTTTTTTTCGCCCCCTTTCGCCCCTTTCCGACACCGAAAAACGACCTTAGTATATAGTTTGCCTGTTTTTACCAGTTTTCGCGTCAAAAAGCCCTTTCGGGACACAAAAAGTGTATTTTCCGTTATTTACCAATTTTCTATCCATTTCCCTGCATTTCCCGTTTACGATCTGCTCACAAATTTTTTACGGTTCCGTCGGTTTTTGTTCGCCCCGGCATCCGTGGGAAAGGGAACAAAAAGACTGCCGCAGAGGGGGGGAAAATCATCCGCCCTGCCGCAGCAGTCCATCCGTTTTGAATTGCATGAAATCCGGGTGTTTTTTCGCCGGGAACCGACACCGTCGTCCTGTCATTCCTCCGCCAGAATTTCCAGAAGAATCGCTTCCGTGGCTACGGGATCGGCACCTCCCGCCGTCTCCCGCATGACCCATCCCAGCATCTGTTTGGCGGCGGCTGTTTTGCCCCGGCGATAGTCCGCCACTGCTTTCGGTGAGGCTTCCACCGCCCGCTGTGCCAGGGATCGCAGAATATGGGGATCCGTGATCTTCATCAGTCCCTCCCGCTTGGCGATTGTCAGGGGATTTTCTCCCGTTTCTGCCGATGCATGAATCAGCCGCTTTGCCACTCCGCTGACGATTTTTCCCTCGCCAAACAAATCGGCAATTTCGGCGAGATGTTCGGGGGGCAAAATTTCACGGACAGAATCTTCGTCCATTTGACCTAAAATCTCGCCGATAAACAGGGAGGTACACTGGGATTTGTACAAAGTTTTCGCCACACAAGCCCGGTAATACGCGGTAATGGCGGGATCCGCTGTCAGCAGAACGGCATCGGTATGGCGCACGCCAAATTCTCTTTCCAGTTCCTCCGCCGCCACATCGGGCATTTTCGGCATTTGCCGTTTTACTTCCGCCACATAGTCCTCCGTCAGCAGGATGGGCGGAATGTTCGGCTCAGGGAAGTAGCGGTAGTCGATGACCGTTTCCTTCCGGCGCATCCGCTCCGTTTTGCCGGTATTTTCGTTGAATCGGCGCGTCTCCGGCTCCACCGTTCCGCCCTCGTCTAAGATGGCACTCTGGCGGGCAATTTCCGCTTCCAGCGCCCGTCCCACCGCGTGCACGGAGTTGAGGTTCTTTACCTCACACTTCACCCCGTAGCCTTCCTCACCCCGAAGACGCAGGGACACGTTCACGTCGCATCGGAGGGAGCCCTCGTTCATCCGGCAGTCCGACACGCCCATTCCCCTCAGAATTCGTCTCAGCGCGTTCAGATACGCCTTGGCTTCCTCCGGCGTGCGGAGATCGGGTTTTGTGACGATTTCAATGAGAGGCACACCGCATCGGTTGCAGTCGATGAGCGTCCCATCGTCCCGATGAATCAGCTTGCCCGCGTCCTCTTCCAAGTGGATGCGTTCCAGTCCCACAAACCGTTCTCCCGCCGACGTTTCCATCCGCACTCGTCCGTCCTCCGCGATGGGATGGAAATACTGGGTGATCTGGAACCCCTTCGGCAAATCAGGGTAGTAATAATTCTTCCGGTCAAAGCGGGAGAGAAGATGGATCCGGCATCCCAGAGCCAACGCCGCCCGGACAGCATAATGGACTGCCCGTCGATTGAGAACCGGCAGAGCCCCCGGCATCCCTCCGCAGATGGGACACACATTGGTATTGGGCGGCGCACCGAAGGCACAGGAGCAGGAGCAGAAAATCTTCGTCTCCGTTTTCAGTTCCGCGTGAACCTCCAGCCCGATGACCGCTTCGTAACGATCCGTCATCATCCTTCCCCCTCCCGTTTTTCCGATTTCAACGCCTGTTCCAGGGCAAAGGCACCACGGTACAGGCAGGTTTCCGACCGCTTCTTTCCCATGAGGGTCACGCCGAGGGGCAACCCCCCATTCCAAACGGGTACCGTAATCGCCGGACACCCCGTCAGATTGGCGAGAATCGTAAAGATGTCGCTTTCATACAGGGCAGTGGGGTCGCTGTCGTAGGAGCCGAGGGGGAACGCTTCCCCCGATACGGTAGGCATCAGAACCGCATCGTACCGCGCCCACAGTTCCTCCATCCGACGGCAAACGGCATCCCGTACCCGACACACCGCTTCATAATACGTCCCGCCGAAATCCCCCAGAAGGGCGTAGGTTCCCATCAGCATCCGGCGGCGCACTTCCCCGCCCAAATTGGTACTTCGGGTGTCCCGCATCCGTTCCTCCACACCATCTCCCGCACCGGGCACCCCATAACGAATGCCGTCAAACCGCGCCAGATTGGAGGACATCTCCGCCGAGGAAATCACCAGATAGGCTTCCAGCGCGTGGCGGGAGGGGGGAAGTGCCGTTTCTTCCACGGTGGCGCCCAGTCCCTCAAGAAGGATTGCCGCCCGTCGTACCGCTTTCTTCATTTCCGCGTCACAGGACACGCCGCCTGGAGATGCCACACCGATTCGCAGTCCCCTGACACCGCCGTCCAGTCCCGCAGCAAAATCCTCCGAGAAGGAAAGGGACGTCATATCTCTGGGATCCTTCCCCGACAGGACGCTGAGAATCCGGGCGTTATCCGTCACGTCCTTTGTAATGGGACTGACCGTATCCAAGGAAGAGGCAAATTCCGTCAGTCCGTACCGGGACAGGAGCCCGTAGGTGGGTTTCATGGCAACCAGACCGCAGAAGGCAGCCGGCTGACGGGCACTCCCTCCCGTATCGGATCCAAGCGCCCAGATGGCTTCCCCGGATGCCACCGCCGCCGCAGAGCCCCCCGAGGAGCCCCCCGCCGATCGGGTTTCGTCCAGGGGATTGGTTGTAGCACCCCCGATGGATTTTTCCGTGGACGAGCCCAT
>JAZSQX010000118.1:0-4967 GCA_045538235.1 Eubacteriales bacterium | reverse complement strand
TATTACGAGAATCTCGACGACATTTTCGAAAAAAATCCGGCCGGTGCGTTCTACTGCTTCAGCACAAAAGCCCCACGCTGCTATACGGATGTCCGGTACGAAACGCCCGTCTTTCTCTTCTTCGGCAAAGAAACAAAAGGTCTGCCGGAGGATTTTCTCTCCGCTCATCTGGATCGCTGTGTCCGGATTCCCATGCGGGAGACTCTGCGGAGCTTGAATCTGTCCAACTCCGTTGCCATCGGGGTATACGAGGTGCTGCGCCAATCGGGCTTCCGCGGTCAGCAGAGTGAGAGCGAGTACCTTACATCAGAGGAGCAAACAATTCCAGAAGTCCTCGGAACAACTGACGAAGCAAGCGGTTCTCCGGCACCTCCCGAATTTCCCGGCTAACGGCAAACATTTCTTCGAAATCTTCCTTGATTTTGCTGATGCACCCAGTTTTGTACATCCAGACACCGCATTCAAAGTGGAGATAGAAGCTCCGGTAATCCAGATTGACGCTTCCGACGGTGGCGGTTTTATCATCGCACAAAAAGGTCTTCGCATGGAGAAATCCCGGTGTGTACTCATAGATTCTGACACCGTGTCGAATCAGATTCGGGTAGTAAGATTTGGTCGTCTCGTTCACCATTCGCTTGTCGGGAATCCCCGGTGTGAGAATCCGCACATCCACTCCGCTGCTGACCGCTTTGCACAGTGCGTGCTCCATGCGTTCATCGATGATCAAATACGGCGTGGTAATCCACACGTAGTCCATGGCACTCTCGATCAGATTGAGGTATACGTTTTCTCCCACGGGCTCCCCGTCCAGAGGATTGTCGGTATAGGGCTGAACGTATCCGTCGTGGGTGCCTTTTTCTATTGGTACATCCGGCTTGTACGAGGAATAATCGCCATCGGTTTTCTCGTGATTCAGATAATCCCACATGGTTAGGAACATCACCGTAAAACTCCAAGCGGCTTCCCCTCGGAGCAAAACAGCGTTGTCCTTCCAGTACCCATGCTTTTCGATTCGGTTGATGTATTCATCTGCCAGATTGATTCCGCCGGTGAATGCCGTCGTTCCATCAATCACACAGATCTTTCGGTGATCCCGGTTATTCTGCCGTGCGGAAAGAACGGGAATAAATCGGTGGAATACGCGGCACTGGATCCCTTCCGCCTCCAACTGACGGGCAAATTTCCGGTTTAGCGTGAGAATGCAGCCGATGTCATCGTAGATGATTCGCACGTCTACGCCTTCCTGTACCTTACGGCGCAGGATATCATGGATGCGTCCCCACATTTCGCCTTCTTCGATAATGAAGTATTCGAGAAAAATGTAATGCTCCGCTTTCTCAAGCGCTTGCAGCAGATAGGGATACCATTCTTCCCCCGTTTTGTAGTAGGAAGTTTCCCCGTTCCGGTACGGCGGGCACATAGCGGCTTGTCGGAGGTACCGGGATTGCTTGCTTGCCATGGGATCGTCCTGCTCGATCTCCCTGAGCACATCCCCGTTATCCCCTACGGCGCTGCAGGTATATTCGCTGATAAAGCGCATTTTTTTGATGGAGTATTTTGTCAACTGATTCCCTGCGAATATGGTATAAACCGAGGCTCCAAACAAAGGAAAAATCAAAACCAAAACGGTCCATGCCAATTTATACGCCATGTTTTGCGGAGAATGCACAATTCTCAAAACAAACAGGCAGGCAAGCAGAAACGACACAACGTAATAGAATACGAAGTATTTCGTAAATCCAATGGCGGCATAAAACAGAATAAAAAACTGCAAAGCAATCAATATGCCAACGATAAACACGCGGCTGAATGCCAGCCGTTTGAGTCTTTTCAGCATGGTGTTCCTCCTTTCTCCTGTCATTATTTTACAGTTTTCTCTTCCATTTGTCAACCGGGTTTCACCAAATCCGATCGTTCCAGACGATATTCCACACTTCTGAAAAAAGTGTTGCCAGCCGCTTCTCTTTCAAGTTTCCCCACAATTCCATCTCCCATACGGAAAATCCCCGGTCAGCAGAGAGCTGGTTCCGGGGATGTTTTTAATACGTGCTCAGAGAATGATGCAGATCAGCCCCTGGCTTCCTTCATTGATAATCTTCGACAAGGTCTCTCCAAACTTCATTCTGGCATCATCCGGGAGATGATCCAGTTTTGCGCGTAAACCGTCGTTCATCAGCTCGTAAAGGGATCTGCCAAACAAATTCGAATCCCAAATACTGCCCGAATCCTCTTCGCATTCCTTCATCAGATATCGGATCATTTCCTCCGACTGCTGTTCCGTCCCAACGATGGGGTTGATCTCGGTGTCGATGGTGGTTTTGATCATGTGTACCGATGTGGCGGATGCCCGGAGCCGAACACCGTAACCGCCCGACTGCCGCACGATCTGTGGTTCCTCCAGCGTCAGATTTTCCGCCTCCGGCATCACGATCCCATAACCCCGTTCGTTGACAGAGTCAATGGCTTCTTTGTATTTGTCCAGCTCCCGTTTGGCTTCGGAGAGCCCTCTCAAAGCTTCCAAAAGCTCCGTTTCATTCTTCATGGGGATTCCGGTGATCTCTGAAATCACATCGTAATAGAGCCCCTCAGGGAGTCGTACGGACAGTTCCGTTGCCCCTCGCCCGCCGTCAATCTTGTCGATGGATACGGTGGTGTCGTCCCGATACGTTCCGCACAGGGCAACCGCCTGTCTGAGTTTTTCTGTCAACGAAGGAAGAAAACTTTCCCGCACATCCCGAAGTCGGCACATCTTTCCGGACGCTTCTACGGCTGCAGCGCGAAATGCCGTTTTCAGCCGATGCTCCTCCGGAAGAACGGACACCCAACCGGGGAATGTAATATCCGTCTCTTTCGCCGGGAATTCCTCCAGCAGCATGGCAAGGATATGCTTAATGTCGTCCCCGTTCAGTTCCATACAGTTGACCAGTGCAACCGGAGCGCCGTATTTTTCTTCCAGCTTCATAGCAAGGCGCACCGTTTCCTCGGATTCCGGTGTGGCAGAATTGAGGATGACAGCAAAGGGCTTTCCGAGAGCGATCAGCTCCGACGCTACCCGTTCTTCTACACCTGCGTAGTGATCCCGGTTGAAATCGCCGATGGAACCGTCGGTGGTCACCAGCATCCCGATGGTGGAATGCTCCGCAATCACCTTCCGCGTGCCGATTTCCGCTGCCTCGTCAAAGGGAATGGGATCGTCAAACCACGGCGTCTGCACCATTCGGGTATTTCCATCCTCTACTCCGCCGAGCGCCTCCGGAATCATATAGCCAACGCAGTCAACAAGCTTGATTCGGAGAGCGGTTCCTTCCTCCGTGGTGATCTCCACCCCTTCATCCGGAATGAATTTGGGCTCCGTTGTCATGACAGTGCGTCCCCCGGCGCTCTGGGGCATTTCATCCCGCGCGCGCTCCCTGTCAAAGTCGTTGCCCAGTCCCGGCAGCACCATCTGCTCCATGATTTTTTTGATGAAAGTACTTTTCCCCGTCCGCACAGGTCCCACCACCCCGATGTACACGTCTCCCTTTGTCCGCTGTGCGATATTTTGATAAATGCTTGTATCCGTCACAAAAACCTCCCCATTTCTTCAGAGCTGCCCCTTCCCGCTTTTCGGTATCGGGTTTTGATTTTCACTGAAGTATATGCGGAGGTTTTCGGTTTCATTCCGTTTTCTTTATTTGGCAAGAAGGATCATCACGGCATCGTATACCAGAGGAACGAGCAGTGCCGGGAGCATATTGCCCACCTTGATTTTCTTTCCGGCAAATAGGTTAATCCCCACGCAGAAGATCAGGATGGAGCCAACCAGAGACATATCCGAGATCATCTGTTCCGTAAGCAGCGAACCGATCACGCCTGCCAGGAGGGTAATCGTTCCCTGATAAATTGCCAGGGGAATGGCGGAGCAAAGCACCCCAACGCCCAAGGCAGAGGCAAAAATCATGGTGGAAAGAAAGTCTAAAATCGATTTGGAATACAGCATGGTGGGGTCGCCCTCCAGACCGTCTTTCAGGGATCCCACAATTGCCATGGCACCGATGCAGATGACCAGGGTGGATGTGACAAATCCTTCGGTAAAGCGATCACTTCCCCGGAAGATTTTCAGTCCCTTCATCCGGTCGCCGATGTGTTCCAGTCCGTCTTCGATTTTTAGTAGTTCTCCGATCAGAGTACCAATTACGAGAGACAGGATCATGAGCATCGTTCCTTCAGCAGACAGTTTTCCGCCCTCTCCCACAACCAGCATCTCCTGCATGGTACCGCTGATTCCGATGAAGATCACGGCAATCCCCAGCACCTTCATAATGGAATCCTGGAAGGACTGGGAGAGTCCCTTTTTGGCGATCATCCCGATGGTACTGCCTACCATGACCGCAAGGGTATTGACAATGGTTCCGATACCCGGCATACTTTCCTCTTTCTGCTGTCCTCTTAGCCAAACATGGACAACTGGTTGGTTTTTGACATTCCGCGAAGCGCGCCGTTCTTTTCGAGAAGTTCCAGAACGCTTTTTGACACCTTTGCCCGAGCTCGCAGTTCTTCAATAGAGAACACGGCGCCGCTCTGCATGGTGTTCATGAGATTCTCCGCTGCCGTAATGCCAAGTCCCGGCAGGGATGTAAAGGGCAAGCGAATTTTTCCGTTTTCCGGCACGTATTTGATAGCATGGGACTTATTGACATCTACCGGCAAAAATTCAAATCCCCGCTGATAATACTCGTTTGCCAGCATGAGGGAGTTGTAGAGTTCCACTTCCTTCTGAGACAGCTCGTTTTTCCGCTTTTTCATATCGAGCATCAGATCGTGTACGTGGTTCTTTCCCCGCATGATCACTTCCGCATCGAACCCCCCCGGCGCGGCAGAGAAAAATCCGGCGTAAAACTCGACAGGATAGTAGATCTTATACCACATCAGCCGGATGGCATCGATGGCGTAGGCGGCGGCATGGGCTTTCGGGAACATATACTTGA
>JAZSQX010000006.1:0-2254 GCA_045538235.1 Eubacteriales bacterium | reverse complement strand
ACCACGGAGGAGGTATCGTTGACGGCGGATCCAATGACATGAATGGGAAGCAGACTTTCCAGGAAGCACGCCAGAACTGCCACTCCCGCCGCCAACAGGATTCCGGGGAACATTTTCAACACTTTCATGAAGAATCTCCTTATTTTTGCCAATATCCCTTGATTATACCGCATTTTTATGATAAAATCAAGAGGGAATTGGACAAACA
Organism: Eubacteriales bacterium; assembly: GCA_045538235.1. GTDB lineage: Bacteria > Bacillota > Clostridia > Oscillospirales > CAG-272 > UMGS1696. The sequence continues at coordinate 2,046 of JAZSQX010000006.1, read as the reverse complement.
AAAGGCAAAAAAATTGCGGAAGGCGGTATTTCCATGGGCTGTGCCAAAATCATTGATCAACTGAAATGTACGGGAACTCCCTTTGCTCCCGGACTCACTGCGGAAGAGCTGACACGGACGGAAACCACGTTCGGCTTTCGTTTTCCGAAAGAAATCCGGGATTTTCTCACCTGCGGCTGTCCATGCGGCGGTAAATTTTTTGATTTTCGCGACTGCTCGGAGGAAAACAAGCGAAAGTTTGACCGGTTTCAGGAAAAGATAGAAGCGTCCTTTCGGTTTGATCTGGAACACAATGCCCCCCGCCTGAAAAAGCTCCTGGGCGCTCCATTTTTCGAAATAGCGGATGACGAAGCCTTGCGGGATGCCGTTCTCCTTCATTGGAAGCAGAGCCCCCGACTCATTCCCTTCTACGGACACCGCTGTTTCTTTGACGGCATGGATGGGATGCCCATTGTGTCCTTTTGTCAGCCGGTAGACACCGTCTTCTACGGATCGGATTTTGAAAACTACCTGATGCGCGAGTTTTTGGAGAAAGAGTGTCCCCTTGGCGCGATTTCCGAAGCCATGAAAGACACCGGCATCTGGGCTTCTCTCGTATGTCCCTGACCCGTTTTTCAATCCCCAATTCCTTATTACAAATCCCCCAACCACACAACGACACAACAAAGGTGCCGCAGTGCCCGTCCCCGGGTTTCTGCAGCACCTTTTTGATTTGGGTTGATTTATTTCCGCTCTACCCTCATGGCAAAGGACTGACTGAGCAGCGCCGCCATGATGCAAAGAACGCTGATCTCCGGCATCCAGTCCCACTTCGGCACAGGCGGATCGGCAAACACGTAAAGCCGGGTATCCTCCACGAAAAGGTGGTACAACAGGGGGAGCCCAAAGAGGGGGTACAGGAGTTTTTCCGTGTGAAGAAAGCCGAACACGGTCAGCAGATACAGTACCAGCACCGCCAGATACAGAATCGTACAGAGCAGTTGATGAAGCGGCGCAAAGGAAAACGCCTTGAGGAGAAAGAACGCCACGCCGCCCACAACGGAAACGGAACAAAGCAGCTTCCAGCCAGTCACGCGGAAGAGCGGCTTTTCCCCCAGAATCACGCCCACAAGGAAGCAGAGGTTGGCGAAGACGGGAAGTACCACGTGAATTGCCCACTTGCCGGGCAACAGCGGGATGGGGAGATAGTGGCAAATCCGCACCGCGGCCGAAAGCCCCATCAGGAAGCACGCAATCCACGCGGCGGGATGATGGCGATGCAGGGATACGGTATGGGAGGATGAAGTTTTCATAAAAACACCTCGGTTTTGTGTTTTGCAGACTGAAAAAGAGATACGGAGACGGAATGCTCGTTAATCCCAATGGATCGTATTCTCCTTGATTTTCCGTATTTTCTCTATTATACTGCATCTCCTGCCCCATTGCAAGTTTTTCTCCCAAAAAGCCAAAAACGGCTGAGCGGATGGTTCCCGTTCAACCGTTTTTCTTTCTTTTTTACTGCTTGCCGTAGGTTCCCTCGGTATCGGAAACGACGGATTTCACGTCCTCCTTGCGGCGGGAGGTGGCAACGCGCTTCATCAGTTCTTCGTAATATACGTCCTCGTCGATGGGCAGTTCCACATCCTTGCCGAGCCATGCGGACAGGTGAATGGCATTGGACAGCGTGAGTCCGCGAATGCCCTCTTCCCCATTGGCAACCAGGGGATCGCCCCGGAGAATTGCCGCTGCAAAAGCGTTCAACACTCCCACGTGCTGAGGAGACTGACCGTCGGTTTCTGCCACAAAATACGTATTCTTGGGCTGAGCGAAGGCACTCTTGTTCTCTCGTGAGAACTGGGGTTCGGGCGTCTCCAGTTCCCAGATATGCAGTTTGCCGCCCTCTGCGATCATCTTCGCGCCGTCCATGGTGATTTCGAATCGGTTGGTGCCTGGTGCATCCCCCGTGGTGGTGATGAACGTACCGGTGGCACCGTTTTCGTATTCCACATACACGGTCACATCGTCTTCCACTTCGATGTCGTGCCACTTCCCCCAGTACATAAAGAC
>JAZSQX010000266.1:0-2152 GCA_045538235.1 Eubacteriales bacterium | reverse complement strand
CCCGTCAGCTTTGGTGGGGTCACCGGATTCCCGCCTACTACTGCGATGCCTGCGGGGAAACCGTGGTCAGCGGGGAGGCTCCTGCTTCCTGTCCCAAGTGCGGCGGTCACATGACCCAGGATCCCGACACCCTCGACACCTGGTTCTCCTCCGCTCTGTGGCCCTTCTCCACCATGGGCTGGCCCGACAAGACGGAAGATCTCGACTACTTCTATCCCACCAACACCCTCGTAACAGGTTACGATATCATCACCTTCTGGGTATCCCGTATGATTTTCTCCGCCCTCGAATACACGGACAAAATCCCCTTCGATACTGTTCTCATTCACGGTCTGGTGCGTGACGCACAGGGTCGGAAGATGTCCAAATCCCTTGGCAACGGCATTGACCCCCTGGAAATCATCGAAAAATACGGTGCGGATGCCCTCCGGTTCGCCCTTGCTACCGGCAACAGCCCCGGAAACGATATGCGCTTCTCCGACGAAAAGATTGAAGCAGCCCGCAACTTTGCCAACAAGCTGTGGAACGCCGCCCGCTTCGTGATGATGAACCTCACCATCGACGAAATCCAGCTTCCCGATACCGCACGCCTCGCTCCCGAAGACAAGTGGATTCTCACGAAGTTTGAAGAATGCGTTCAGACCGTCACCTCCAACCTCGACAAGTACGAAATCGGCGTGGCGCTCTCCTCCCTCTACGACTTCGTCTGGGACGTATACTGCGACTGGTATATTGAGTTGACCAAGCCCTCCGTATCCGCAGGCGGTCAGAGAAGCGAAGACGCCCAGAACGTGCTGGCGTACGTCCTCCGCGAAACCTTAAAGCTCCTCCATCCCTTCATGCCCTTCATCACCGAAGAGATCTACTCCGGTCTGCCCGGTGAAGACGGCAGCATCATGGTGAAGGATTTCCCCGCATACACCGAAGCCCTCACCTTCCCCGCAGAAGAAGGCGATATGGAAAAGGTCATCGGTGCCATCCGTGCCATCCGAATCCGCCGTGCGGAAATGGGCGTGGTTCCCTCCCGCAAGGCAAAGGTGTTCATCGAAACCCGTTACGCCGATGCCTTCCGTGGATCCGCCGCTTTCTTTGAAAAGATGGCATCCGCTGCATCCGTGGAACTGGTGGACTCCTACGAAGACGACACCGCCGTGCGCATCATCACCGACGCCGCCACCATTCACATTCCTCTGGCAGACATGGTGGACTTCGAAGCGGAACGGAAGCGTCTGGAAGGCGAACTCAAGAACGCGGAAGCCGAAATCCAGCGGGGTGAATCCAAGCTGGCGAACGAAGGCTTCGTGGGTCGCGCTCCTGCCGCTGTGGTGGAAGCCGAACGGGCAAAGCTGGAGAAGAACCGTGAAAAGCGGGAAAGCATCCTCTCCGCTATTGCCAAGCTGGGCTGAGTCCCTCTCATAAACGAAACAATCCGGCGAGCATCGAATCCGACCATCGCCGGATTTGCTTCCCATAGGGGATCGCTCCCCGGCATATGGGAATAAATCACCAAAAAAAGGATCATTATGTTATCACTGCCAATGATTTTCATCACCCCCAAGGGAGAAGCTCACGTGAAGGGCGGGCATCCCTGGGTCTTTGAAGGAGAAGTGACCCGCGTGGAGGGAGCCCCCGAGGATGGGACCCTCGTCCACGTCTTCTCCCAAAAGGAACGGTTTCTCGGCACGGGATATTTCAACAGCGCCTCCAAAATCCGGGTGCGGCTGATTTCCCAGAACGCCAACGACAAATTCGACGAGGATTTCTACCGACGCCGGATCCGCTATGCCCTCGACTACCGCCGCACCGTCATGGGGGACGATTTCACCGCCAGCCGGCTGATTTTCGGGGAAGCGGATCAATTCCCCGGACTGACCGTGGATCTCTTTGAGGACGTTTTAGTAGCGCAAACCCTCTCCCTCGGCACGGAACGGATCAAGGAGATGCTGTTTGCCATTCTCTGCGAAGAGCTTCCCGCCTACGGGGTCACGGTGCGTGCCATTTACGAGCGGTGCGACGTGGCAATCCGGGAGCTGGAGGGAATGTCCTCTTTCAAAGGATACTGGCACCCCGAGCGCTTCGGTATTGCCAACACGGAGGAAGGACACGTCACCCTCCGGGAAAATGGCATTCTCTACGACGTGGACTACGTGAA
>JAZSQX010000227.1:0-5171 GCA_045538235.1 Eubacteriales bacterium | reverse complement strand
CTTAGCCATGGGAGCAAGGCAGTTGGTGGTGCAGGAAGCTGCGGAGATGATGGTGTCTTCAGCGGTCAGGATGTTCTCGTTTACGCTGAATACGACGGTGGGAAGGTCGTTGCCTGCGGGAGCAGAGATAACAACTTTCTTAGCGCCTGCTTCGATGTGAGCAGCAGCCTTAGCCTTAGAGGTGTAGAAACCGGTGCACTCGAGAACTACGTCTACGCCCAGCTCGCCCCAGGGCAGATCTGCAGCGTTCTTCTCTTCGTAGATCTTCAGGGTCTTGCCGTCTACGGTGATGGTGCCTGCTTCGTCGTCTGCTTCTACGGTGTGACCTTCGTAGCGACCCTGAGCGGTGTCGTACTTCAGAAGGTGAGCAAGCATCTTGGGGCTGGTGAGGTCGTTGATGGCAACCACTTCGTAGCCTTCAGCACCGAACATCTGACGGAATGCGAGACGGCCGATACGACCGAATCCATTGATAGCAACTTTTACGGACATTTTTGTTTCCTCCAAATATATAATATAATTTTTATTGGGAACATACCGATGAGAGCATACTCTCATTTGTATATTTTACCTCATTTGACGCAATTATACAAGAGTTTTTTCAAAGTTTTTTTCGAATTTACCATTTGGATAAATTTAGTGGATGAAATCGATTGAATTCGTGCGTTTTGTCAATGGAAAATCACGCAAATTCGATGCCGTTCTGCTTTCGTACCGTATCAATGACGGTGAGCGTGGTCAGCGTATCTCGATTTACCGTCTCTGGGGATGCTTCTCCCCGAATCATGCGGACGAATTCTGCCACCTCGTAGATCATATTGTTCTCCGTACGGTGACCGATGAGGATGGCTTCGTTTCCTCCTCGCTTGCGGAGCGTCACGCCGTCCAGGGCATTGAGCTTTCCGATCGTAATGCTTCCCGTTTCTCCGCAGATAGTGGAGGGAGCGGCGGAATCGTTGATTTTGGAGTAAAAGATCGTCGCATGGAAGGAGCCGTAATCCATCAGAACGGTGCCCATGCCTTCCATGCCGTTCGAGAGGAGGAGGGACTGAGACTGAATCCGTTTCGGCTCACCGAAGAGCTTGACACAGCAATGGAGGGGATACACGCCGATGTCCATGATGGCAGCATTGCCCAGCGCGGGCTGAAAGGCGTTGAGGATGGTTCCTTCCTTGAAGCGATCGTATCGGGAGGAGTACTGACAGTAATCGAAGCAGACCCGACGGATCTCTCCGATTTTCCCCATTGCCGCGCGGATGGTGTCCATGGCGGGGTCAAATCCCGGGCGGATGGCTTCCACGAGGATTTTGCCCCGATCATGGGCGAGAGCGAGAAGTTCCCGGTAGCCGTCGGCAGTCAGAGCAGCGGGCTTTTCCAGAAGCACGTGCTTGTCTGCCAGAAGAGCGCGGCGGGTGAATTCCTCGTGGAGAAAATTGGGATTTGCCACGTACACCGCGTCAATGGAGCCGGCAAGAAAGGCATCGTAATCGGTGAAGACGGAGGAGATGCCGTGCTTGTCAGCGAAGGCGCGTCCGGTTTCCTCCGAACGGGAATAGACGGCGGTGCATTCGATGCCGGGCGTGGGCGCGACGCATTCGCAAAGCCAGTCGGAGATGAAATTGGTACCGACGATACCGAGACGGATGTTTTGCATAATGGACTCCTTATCGTGGTTCGAAAATGGTTTTGGTGTCGGAAAACTTGGCGGGAGTCTTGTTTTTCCGGAGCGGATGTGTTAAAATGAAGAAAAACGTCAGAGAAGCATTTCCCATGCGTATTTTCTTTATCGGAAACAGTTTTACTTATTTCAACGATCTACCCGGAATGTTCCGCCCCCTGTGTCAGAAAACCGGGAAAGTGCTGGTGGACGCTGCCTATCAGACGGCGGAGCGGTTTGGATTCACAGAAACTTCGATCAGTTGATGGTCAGCGCGCTGTCATCGGATCCCTTCGTAAGATCGAGAATTTTGGCGGTGTAGGAGCTTTTTTCGTTGATGGTAACCGTGACCTGATCTCCTACCTTATGGCCGAGAAGAGCTTTCCCGAGGGGAGAATCCTTGCTGATGCGGTTTTCCAGTACGTCCGCGCGGAGAGGGGTCACGATGGTAATGGTGCGCTCTTCTTCGTAGTCTTCGTCGAGAATAGTGACTTCGTCAAACAGCCCCACGGTGTCTTCGTCGGATTCGTAGGACACCTCCACCGCGTTTTCGAGAAGTCCCTTCAGGTAGCGGATACGGGAATAGTTCCGGTTCAGCTCCCGCTTGGCACTGCGGTATTCGTCGTTTTCGGACAAATCTCCCAGCGCCCGAGTTCTCTGTACCTCTTCAATGCACTGAGGGGTAATCACGCTCTGTCTGTGGGCGATTTCCTCTTTAATTTTTTCAATTTCAATTTTTGTCAGTTCTCTTGCCATATCGTACTCCGTTATTTTGTCATAATATTAAAATTATATCACAGCGGAGCGAAAAAATCAAGCGCGGTTTTGGGAAGGGTTTGGGGAGGGACTGGGAAAATTATTTCATTCTGACTTGACAATTTTTCTCGAAAATGCTATCATTATTTCATCAATCTGTGTGGTGACACAAAATGCAAGGAGATTCTCATGAAAGAAAGATTGAAGCTTGGTACGGCCTATCATTCCAACCGAATTCTTCGCCACGTAGAAGAAGATATGGTGGACATCGTGAAGCACAATATGAACGTGGTGGTACATATGCTCACCCATAACGATTTGGATCGCCATTTGAACGTGATGAAGGATGTGGTTGCCATTTCCGAAGACAAGGGGCTGGAGGTTTGGCTTGATAACTGGGGGATTGACTGTGGACCCGGGGACAAGGCATTTATCACGGGTCTCTATCCGGAAGCGAAGGCAATGTTTTCCGACGGAACCCCGGTTCAACTGAAGCCCTGTTACAACTCCCCCGAATTCCGCGCGTTCTCGAGAGAATGGGTCGATCAGGTGGCGTTTATCGGCGGGAAGACGATTTTCTGGGACGAACCTCATTTACAAACCAAAGAGAATTATTATGCCTGCTGGTGTCCCAGATGTCGGAAGTTGTTCGAAGAACGGTATCACCGTCCGATGCCTGCGGAAATCGACGCGGACGTGGCAGAATTCCGCACCGCAACGATTGTGGACTATTTCACGGAAATGACGGATTATGCCAACTCCAAGGGACTGATCAACACCGGCTGCATCATGTTCAACCCGTCACACGGGATCAGTCTCGACTCCATTGACCGTCTGTTGGCGATTCCCCATTTTGACAACGTGGGATGCGACCCTTACTGGTGGGGGCGTTTTACGGAGGCGGCGGACGTGTACGATTACGTATACACCCGTATGAAGAAGGGCATCGATGCGGCGAATCAGTACGGCAAGGATCACAACGTGTGGGTGCAGGCGTTCGGGCTGGAAGCGGGGCGCGAAGACGAAGTGATGATCGCGTACGAAGCGGCGTATGATGCCGGAGCACGAACGATTCTGTCCTGGTCCTTCCGGGGCGGGGAATCCAACAACTACCGTGCGGCGAACACGGATCGGATCTGGCAGATCACGGGCGAGGCCTGTGGGAGACTCCGGGGTCGTTGGCTTGACGAAATCATGGCGGGGATCCGCAATCGATAATCGCAAATGAAAAAGGCAGGATGAAGACAAAACGATTGAAAAGGAGAAATTTTCTATGAAAGCGTACAAAATCGGTGTGTTCGGTTCCGGGCGGGGATTGGATATTGCAGGAAATTTTGCCGCCTTGGGCTGCTCGATTACGGCTGTCTGTGACTTTGATGAAACGCGTCGAAACAATGCCATCGGACGGTTCGGCGACCACGTTGCCATGTACCGTGATTTCGATTCCTTTATTGAACACGACATGGATGCCGTTATTCTCGCAAATTATTTCCATGAACACGCGCCGTATGCCATTCGGTGTCTGGAAAAGGGCATTCACGTATACTCTGAATGCATCAGCAATGGGACAATGGCGGAAGGTGTGGCGTTGATCCGTGCGGCAGAAAAATACCCGAACGTGGTCTATTTTCTTGCGGAAAATTATCCGCAGATGCTTCCGAACCTGGAAATGCAGCGGATAGTCAAGGGCGGTTCTCTCGGTAAGATCGTGTATGCGGAAGGGGAATACAATCATCCAGTTATTCCGGATGATCTTGGCTTCAAACGGACGTACAATTACTTTTCGAAGCATTGGCGCAATTATTGCTCCAGAACCTACTACATCACCCACTCTCTCGGTCCGGTGATGCGTGCGAGCGGTGCCACACCGAAGACGGTTGCGGCATTGGGTGTGTATGCTCCTGTGGAAGGTGACGTTCCGCTTGCGAGCCGTTCAGGAGACTGCGCGGCAATTCTTACTACGATGAACGACGACGGTTCGGTGTTTCGGATAACAGGTTGTGCTACGTTCGGCGGTCATCACAATGCCTACCGGATTTGCGGTACACAAGGTCAGATCGAAAATATTCGCGGTCTGGGCTCAAGGATTCTGCTCCGTTATAACGCATGGTCGAAGCCGGAGGGAAGAGAAGAAGTCAATCTATATGACCCGTGTTGGGACGATGCAGAGAAAGATGCCATCGAAAAAAGCGGACACGGCGGCTCCGATTACCTGACCGCCAGAATGTTTCTCAACTGCATCGAAGAGGGTCACCAGCCGGAGCATCCTTTCCACGTTCACGCCGCCGTTGCCATGTCGTCCACCGCAATCCTTGGGCACCGTTCCATGCTGGAGGGCGGCAAGCCGTACGAAATTCCCGATTTCCACACGGAAGAGGCGCGCAGCCAGTACGAAAACGATTATCAGACGATTTTCGTGGGGCGAGACGGGAAAGAACCCGATCTGCCTTCCTGTTCTCATCCGGACTACCGCCCTACCGAACGGCAGATGCAGATGTATCTCGACGTATTCGGAGAGAACGACAAGAAATTTGCCGAATATCATAAAGCCACGATGCGATAAAAATGCGATAAACGGAAAGGGGATTTGGCTGATGTCAGATCCCCTTTTGGATACCGATTATTTGTTAAGGATCGCATGATTTCCGTTTTTCCCCTTGCAAAGATCGGCGGAGTGTGGTATAATAAGTCATGTGTCCCGGTAGCTCAGACGGATAGAGCGGTCGCCTCCTAAGCGGCAGCTCGTTCGTTTCCTGGA
>JAZSQX010000029.1:0-13484 GCA_045538235.1 Eubacteriales bacterium | reverse complement strand
TGGAAAGAGCGTGCCGGGAGATGTGGGGGGACGTGAAGCCCTATGCATTCCCCCCGGAAGCCGCGGAAGAGCTGGAGCAATATTACGAGAAGCATGCGTCCCACGGTTGGCGGATGGGGAATACCATGCCCTTTGATATGGAACTGAATCCCCGATTCCCCTGGGGGGGCGTGGAGATGCAGTTTTCCGTGGAGAGCGGGGTTGTGACGAAGGTGCAGGTGTACACGGATGCCCTGGACGTGGGATTGCCGGAGGAGGTGGCGCGCCGTCTCACGGGATGCCCCTTCCAGCGGGAAGCCCTCGCCCGTGCGCTGGTGTGTGAGGACGAACGGCTCACGGATTTGGGAGATTCCCTCCGAAGGGAGCCCATTTGAGGAGAAAAACAAAATCGCTGTCGCACAGCGGAAGAGATTCCGAAATGCGGCAGCGGTTTTTTTACTGGAGTGGGGGATATTCGAAAATTCTGTGTGGTTTTCACCACTTCCGGAGGGAGTTGTAATGCCCCGTGCCGATGAATCCCGCCTGAGCGAAATCGTCGGGGTACTTGCGGATGAGGTAATCCATGTAACTCATGATCATCTGGGCGGTGAGCAGGTACCCGGAGGCGTTCAGATGTCCGCCCAGATAGAAGTGACGGCGGAATTCTTCGTCCTGCATGGGGCCGTATTCCCACAGGTCGATGACGTAGGTGTAGTCGAAAAAGGCGGCTAATTCATAAATGATTTCTCTGTGCCGCATCCGCTGGAATTCGCCGGCAGAAGCGGGGATTTCCTCTTCTCGGGGCATGGTGAGGAGGAAAATCCGGGCTTTCGGCTGAATTTCCCGGTACTTCTGGATGATCTTGCCCATGAATCCCGCGAAGGTGGGCTTGTTGTTGTCGGGGTTGTCCCGGTCGATGTCCGTGAAGGCGGAGCCACCCTCCATTCTTTGATTCACCATGTCGTTGCAGCCAAGGGCGATGATGTACGCCTGTGCCGCCTTATCGGGATGGAACACGTCGTTGGCGTCGCCCCAGCCGTTCAGGTATTCCTGCGCTGTCATGCCGCCCCGGGAGAAATTGTACACCTTCGCGCCCAGTGCCCGCGCCATGTACTGTCCCCAGGAGATGTCGTAGTAGTCGTGGTACCCCTTCTGTCCCTCGGGTGTGAAGGATTCCAGTTCCCCGGAGGCAAGGCTGTCTCCCACGCAGGCGATGGTGCGGAAGATTCCCGCCATGCCGCCGTCGGGTTTGATCACGTCCAGGGGCTGTTCGTTTTCGCCGAGATAGAATTTTTTGATATCCATGATGCATCCTCGCTTGTCAGAATAAATGGTATGGTTTCATTTCCTCGTCGTTCAGCACGTGGGACGGGGAGGGATCGAAATAGGAGGTCTGTCCGTTTTTCTGGTACTCCTCCGACAGATTCTTCCGATACGAGGCGGGGGGAAGACCCACGGATGCCTTGAAAATCCGGGAGAACAGGGAGGGGTCGGAAAATCCCGCCGCCCGTGCAATTTCCGCCACCGGCAGATCCGTGATGCACAGCAGCTCCATCGCCTTTGCCACCCGGTATTTTCGCAGATATTCGGTGGGGGTCATGTACAGTGCCGAGCGGAACCGACGCATCAGGTAATCCGGGGAGATGCCCGCCACTACGGACAGTTCCTTCATGGTGAGGTCTTCCGTGTAGTGTTCGTCAATGTACCGGAGAACCCGGTAGACGTAGCCGTGGTAGTCGGACAGCGCCGTGGATCCGCTGCGCCACTGCATGGTGTAAAGACGGCTGTACCGGACGAGGAAGGAGATCAACTGGGCTTTCAAGGCGCAGTCCCAGCCCATGTCCTGCTTTAGGCGTTCCCGGCGCATTTCTCTCAGCGCGGATTCCAGTCCCCGTCTTTCCCCGATGGGGACGTGAATCAGCCGCATGGCGCGAGGGGGAATCGGTTCTTCCTTTGCCTGCCGGAACAGATCGGCAAGTCCGGGGAGGATGGCAAGCTCGTTCGCGATGATGCCAAGCTCTCGGGTGTCGAAGATGAGGTTGTAGATCTTCGTCTGGAAGGCGTTGATGTAGGAGTGGGTCTCCCCCTGGCGCACGAAGAAGAGATCCCCCGTCACGAGAATACTCATCTCCCCCTCTGCGGAATGAAGCGTAAACCCGTCGGACACGTACACCATCTCCACAAATTCGTGGTGGTGCTTGCGGATGCAGCCGTTGTGCTCCACGCTGACGATGCGGACTTTTGGGGGGGCGTCAAAGTATTTATTGGCGGAGTAGTTATCCGGGGGCGTGGGGGTGCGTTCAGCTAATGCGGCTGAGGATGGTTTTGAAGGCTCGGTCATAGTAGTCCTCCGCACGTTGTTTCATGAGAATGGGATCCTCTCCTTTGGTGGGAACGAGGAAGAAGGGAGCCTTGTCCGCAAACCGGAGACAGCATTCCAGGAGTTTGACCCAGTCCACGTCTCCTTCGCCGAAGGGGCAGGGGGAGAGGGAGTGGAACCGGCGATCCACACTCCGGAGGAACGCTACATCGTTGCGGAGATAGTAGAAAATGCCCTCTTCGTCGGAGTTGTCGATGAGGTTGCCGGGGCAGAGAACGGCTCCGAGACGCACTTTGGTTTCCTCTTCCAGTTCTTCGATGAGGATTTTCAGCCGGCGGGGGGAGGGGATGGGGTCGAGGGCGGACACGGTGAGATGGAGCCGCACGCCTGCTTGTTCCACCCCCAGCGTGAGGGCGAGGAGTTGTTCTTTCAGATTTCGGTAGTCTTCCTCGCAGGTGGCGGGGCAGAGACCGCTGTGCTTGCGGCTGGGGGAGAAGACTTTGCAGTCCACGGTCATGTGAGGAATCCCGGCACCGGCTGCGAGGGCTGCCCAGCGGATCCCGGACTGGATGGGGTCTTCGTCCGGCTCGCGGAGGGCAAAGGCAAGAACGGGAACCGAAATCCCCCGGCTGCGGAAGGCATGGACGGCTGCCGCGAGGGCTTCGGGGGTGGCGGGAGCGAGATCGGGGTGCTTCACGGACAGCTCCGCGCAGCGAAAACCGCCCTCCGCCGCGAGAATCGCCGCCTCGCTGGTGGGAAGATGGGAGAGATAAGCGGTAGAAATACCGATGTTCAGCATAGAGAATACCTCCGATGGGGAAATTTCTACTATCATTATACCGATCCCCGGCGGATTCGTCAACAGGATTTTATAAACATTCCGAAAATGAGGGCGTTTTTTCTTGCAAGGCGGGACGAAATGGGGTATAATAGGGTATTACGAGACATTGCGAAAGAGAGGACACACCATGCCCATCACGATTTTAGCACAGCACGGGGATTACGTCGTATGTATAAAACCATTCGGTCTGCTGTCGGAGGGAGAGGGGGAGGACGCGTTTCCCCGCCTTCTCCGAGAGGAACTGGGGGCGGAGACGGTGTACCCCGTCCATCGGCTGGATCGCACCACGGAGGGGGTCATGGTCTACGCCCTCACAAAACGGGGTGCGGCGGAACTGTCACGCGCGGTGGCGGCGGGGGAAATGGACAAGCGCTACACGGCGTTTGTGACCCCGAATCCCGACCTGCCCCCTGAGGGAGAAATGCGGGACTGGCTCTTCTTTGACCGGCGGCGGGACAAGTCCTTCGTCACCGATTCCCCGAGACGTGGGGCGAAGGAGGCGGTGCTGACCTACCGGCTGGGAGAATCTTTCCTCTGGCGGGAGCGGACGGTGGTGCCTGCCTTCGTGAAATTAGAGACCGGGCGCACCCACCAGATCCGCGTCCAGTTCGGCTCCCGGAAATCCCCCCTCGTGGGAGACGGCAAGTACGGCAGCCGGGTGAATTTCAAAGGCGCGTCCCTCTACTGCACCTCCCTCACCTTCCCTTATCGGGGCGAATCCCTCACGTTCACCCTCCCCGCGCTCCCCAGTCTGGGAGAATGACCCACTTTTCGCTCTCCCATGGGAAGACTCTCCCCCGGACGGCGGATTTTGAATGGGAAATTTCACCATGAATTGCCCCGCTGAGCCGGAAAAAATCATCACAATACCACTTGACCCGCGCCCCGTTTTTTCGTATAATATTCTCGCTGCGCATCGGCGGGGGAAACCTCCTATCCGCCGGATTTTGGCGCACTGTGAGGGCTTATGAACCATATTGTACGTCACAGACATCCGTGGCACGCGGGGTGGGGACATCACGCGGCAGAGGCTGTCGGTGGTTTTGTCAAAAAGAATGCGGTGCTGGTGATCGCGGCTATGCTGGCGGCGGTGACTTCGGTAATCGTGCCTCCCGACGGGGAATATCTGGGATATTTTGATTTCCGCACCCTTACCTGCCTGTTCTGCACCCTGGCGGTGATCTGCGCCCTGAAGGAAATCCGCTTTTTCTACGTCTGCGCGGAACGGATCATTGCTCTGGCAAAGAATTTGCGCCTTGCGGTGATTGCCCTCGTGTATATCACCTTTATCGGCTCCATGCTGATCGCCAACGATATGGCGCTGATCACGTTTCTGCCCCTGGGGCTCATCGTGCTCACCTGCACGGGGAACGAAAAGCACATGGCGTACGTGTTCATTCTGCAGAATATCGCGGCGAACCTGGGTGGGATGCTGACTCCCTTCGGGAACCCGCAGAATTTGTATCTTTACTCCTATTTCGCCATTCCCACGGGGGAATTTATGCTGGCGATGCTGCCTCCGTTCCTGGTGGCGGTGGCGCTGATTACCCTGTGCTGTTTCGTGCTTCCAGCGGATCCCCTCACCTACCGCCGGGAAGAGACCGCCATGCCGAAGGGTCGGATGATCGCGTATCTCGTGCTCTTTGCGGTGTCGATTTTGGTGGTGTTCCGGGGAATCCCTTACGGAATCGGGTTAATCGTGATTCCGGCGGCGCTGCTCGTGATGGATCGCCGGGCGCTGAAAGAGGTGGACTACGGTCTGTTGCTCACGTTTGTATGTTTCTTCATTTTCGCCGGGAATATGTCCCGGATCGGAGCGGTGTCCCTCTTGATGGAAAGTCTCCTCGGGCATTCGGCTCACGCGGTGCTCTTTACCTCCGCTCTGTCCTGTCAGGGAATCTCCAACGTGCCCTCCGCCATTCTCCTCTCCCGCTTTACGGAGAACTGGCGATCCCTCCTATACGGGGTCAACATGGGCGGATGCGGCACGCTGATCTCGTCGCTGGCAAGTCTCATCACCTTCCGCACCTACCTCGCCCACAATCCCGGCAAAGCGGGCTCCTACCTTCGCCTGTTCACCATCCTGAATGTCGCCTTCCTCGCTATCCTGTTGGGTGTCTGCGCCCTGCTGGTGTGAGGGGGAGACGGGGGGAACGTGGCATTTTTGGAACTCCTGGTTTGACAATGCGTTCCTGTTGTACAAGTACGCTAAAATCAACCGTAGGGCGGGGGCTTGCTGCCGCATCGTGAATTTTTGACTATTTGAAGCGGCGGGACACAAGGCTCCGCCCTACATCGTCAAAGTCTGGCAAAAAACCTTCATCAACTGGGAGACAGGAGGCATATTGCGCCGCCATATGGATACGCTGTACGGGATTGTGCGGCGTATTTTTGTTTGGCTCCCCCTTACCAGAACACGGTTTGGCCGATGACGGCTTTTTCTTTTGCGGTGCGCTTTTGGCGGGATTCCCGGGTGTCATCGAAGGTGAACGTCCATTCCAGGGGGGCTTTCTCCTGCCGGTGGAAATACAGTGCGCCCCCCGTGGGATCCCATCCCGCTGCTGCCGCCATCCACGCTTCCCGGCTCATCCGCAGAATCTCTTCCTCCACGGGGGATGCGATCCGATCCATGGCGAAAAATTCTCCGTCGCCGAAATGGGTCAGCACCTCCCCGCAGGTGTCGGGAAATCCCGCCGTTCGCATCCGGTTTTGCACCACCGCCGCGATCCCCACCCGCTCGCCGAAATCCGCCTCCGGGTAACATACCGCGGCCGCCCGGGCAAAAACCTCCTCTGCCGTCACAGCAGCCGATTCCGCCGCCAACACCCGCCCGGCGAAAAGAATCACCGCCGCCAAACATAAAATCCCGCGTTTCAACATGGGAAAACCTCCACAAAAAATGATTCGTTTCTAGTATGCGCGGGAAAGATGCGGAGAAACGTGGAAAGAATCGTCGCTTTTTGAATAAAAAGGGGACGTTCACTTCGTGAAGTCCAGCCAAAACTTTCTGAAAATGGGTGAAATCGGTCACAGCGCCGCCGAATCGTGTTTCAAAAACAACAGAAAAAGCGTATGTCCGTGCTGACGAAGGAGTTTCGTCTCGCTGACATACGCTTTTGTTTTGGTTCAACCAAAATGGCGGCACTATAACCTGTTTTTCATCCCGTTCAAAAGCTTTTTGAGGAGGGGGGAAAACCTTTTTCTCGAAAAAGTTTTCCCCGCATTATTATCACAGATTATTTCTCATCCGCAGCCCAGCCGAGGACGTTTTTGCAGAAGTTCTGGAGGAGGGTTGCCAGTTCCCAACGGAGTGCGTCGCCTTCGGGATTGACGCGGCTGTTGCTGAGAACGAGGAAGTTCTTCTGCTGTGCGTACTTCACGGCGGATTCTGCCCAGGAAGCCACGCTGGTGCGGTCATACATGGACAGGTTTACGGAGTCCACGTTGATCTTCTGGTTTTCTACGAACATGGCGTAACGGTAGATGAAGACGTACATCTGCTGGTGCGTGATTTCGTCGTTGGGACCGAACTTGCCGTTTCCGTAGCCCTGTGCGATACCGAAGTCAACCGCCCACTGTACGTAGGGAGCGTACCATTCGGTGTCCTTGTTGAGGGGAACGTCCGTGAAGCTGGAGGTCTTGTATCTGCTCACATCCACGCCGGCAAGACGACCGAGGACGGTCACGAACATTGCGCGGGTCATGGTGGTGTTGGGGGAGAAGCGGGTTGCGGTGGTACCCTTGAACAGCTCGTTTTCATAGACGAACTTCACAGCGCCGTAGTAGGTGCTGGAGGAGGAAACATCCGTGAAGGGGTTGTTCCATGCGGGAGTAGAGGGAGTGGAGGGAGTCGTGGACGCCTTTTCGAAGGTCACGGTGATGGTCTGATTCTTCAGAATACCGGACATGGTGTAGGTTGCGCCCGTGGTGGTGGTCTTGTAGGAGGTGGAGGTCTTCACGTTCTTGGAATCCACTTCCACTTCGTCGATGACGTAGCCGCTGTCGGGCTTGATGGTGAAGGTAATGGTAGAGCCCTGACCGACGATGATCTTGCCCTTGCTGTCCGCCTTGGGAGAAGCGGTTACGGTACCGTGATCGTCGTCATAGTCCACGGTAACGGTGAGGATGCCGGGGATGTCTTCGCCGTATTCGAATACCAGCTCGTCGTCTTTTGCCAGAACCACGGTGATGTCCTCGTCGTCGTAGATCAGCTTACCGGAGGTCTTCGCGGTGTTGGTGATGGAAACGAGGTACGCGTTGTTGCGGGTAAAGTCGATGGTGTCGGTGTACATGGTGAGCTCGCAGCCGTTCAGGTCGATTTCCACGTTGTGCTTGGGATTGTACGAATAGGAGGAGGACAGTTCCATGTCTTCGCCCAGGGTCAGAATGATGGAGCGGCGGTCCAGGACGTCATCCAGGTCAAAGATGTTGGAAACATCCAAGTCCTGGGTAACGGTTGCATTCAGAGCAGCCGCCAGAGACGCGTAGGTCTTGATGACCTTGCCGTTGTAAGCGAAGGAAACGCCGGAGGTGCCCACTTCTGCGGTGAAATCCACATATTCGTCGCCGAAGGTGAAGCGGAGGTTCACGAGCTGTTCGCCGTCTTCGGTGAATACGTCCTCTTCCTCCAGAATGTGTGCGTAGCGGGCGCTCTTGGTGCGTCCGGTGTCCGTCAGCACTTCCAGATCCATGTAAGCGGAGTAATCGGAGAAGGTGGTGTACTGCAGATAGGGGGTCTTGTAGATGTAAGTATTGGAGCCGTTCATGCGGCAGTAGATGCGGTTTACGTCCGCGAGGGAGAACTCGTAACCGATGGGGTAACGGGTCTGCACCAGGTCGGCGCGGGTGATGTAGGTGGGAACGTCGTCGAGAAGAACCTTGGAGATGGTGAGACCGGAGATCGTGATGGCATACTGAACGCCGTCCACGGTGATGTTGAAGGTCTTAGAGGTCTTGCCAACGTCTTCTGCGGTGAAGGTATAGTTGATGTAGGTGGTGAGGTCCGCGGAAGAGAGCGTCTTGATCTGCGTGCCGTTGAGGGTGATCACAGCGGTTCTGCCGGAAGCATCGAACTTTTCGCCAACCTTGTAGGACTTCTTCGTGAGATCGCCGGACATGGTCAGCTCGTACTTCTGTTCCTTTGCCTTGACTTCGAGGGTGAGTTCGTTGGAGGCAACGCCTGCATATTTGACAACTACTTTTTTGTCATTCAGCTTTACCTTATAGTCGGAGGAAACCTTTGTGCCGTCAACGTACAGTTCGTAATCGTCCACGCGCTTCTGGGTATCGCCAGTACCGTCTGCCTGAGTATAGGTGATGACGACATACAGATTCAGAGAATCCCCTTCGGTGAAGGTTTTGCTGCTATTGGCATTGGTCTCGGAAAAACGTGCAATCACATTTTTAACCTTGTCGGAAACCACGATCGGAACGGGAGCGGTCGCGGTTTTGTTCCCTTCGGTGTAGGTGACAGTGATTTTGTCGTTCCCTACGTTTAGCGCGGTCTTGGGAGAGTAGTCGTATGCATCGGCAGCCAGTTGAACGCGGTCACCGTTGTCGTATACGGCAGTAACCTTCAGCCCGGTGGGGACAAATTCCTCTCCCACTACGTACTTGGTCTTTGCGCCTGTTGCATCGATGCTAAGAACCTCGGTGAGTTCGCGGCTTTTGACTTCAACGTCAACCACGCCAACCTGAGTACCGTCCGTCTTTAAGAGAACGTAAATCTCGGTTGTGCCTTCCGATTTTGCGGTTACAACACCGGTTTCATTCACGGTGGCAACAGCGGGCTTCTCCGAAACAAACTTTACTGTGTCGCCACCATTGTGCTGGATGGAGGCAGAACGATCTTCGGTGTTAGCGGCGTCGTGATAGAGAACGATGCTTTCCGTGGTCACCGAGGGAAGGGGAGTCGGTTCGGTGCCAGTTCCGGAGCCAGTTCCGGATTCGGTTCCGGTGCCGCCTTCGACGACAGTGCCGGGGGTGGTGGTTTCCGTGGCAAAGACAGCCGTAGGAAGCACCATCATCACTGCCAGAACGAGAGAGATCCATTTTGTCAGATTCGTTTTCATAGTTTTTTCCTTCCTGATAAAATATCATTAAAAAATGCTTCGCTGGGGAAAGTGATACAGTATAATCATATCACAAACAAGGGCATTTGTGGGAATCGACATAGATAATTAACAATCAATTTACAATTTTCCAGCCCATGTGAGGGGTTAGACGAGGAAAACGGGCAAAAAGTTCCGCTTTTGGGAGAGGTTTTTTCTTCCAACGGCAGGGGGAATACGGGGGAGTTCGCGTCGGTGGGGGAGCCTCCTTGGGTCAGCGCAGGAATTCTTCGAAGCGGGCGATGGATTCGGCGTTACCGATGACGGTGAGGGTGTCTTCCCCGGAGAGAAGGCGGGAGGGCTGGATGTCCGTGGTGATCTCCCCGTCCCGGCGGATGGCGATGATGTTCAGCCCAAAATTCCGGCGCACGTTCAGATCCAGCACGGTTTTCCCCTCCACCTTGGGAGTAAGGCGGATTTCCATGATGTCAATGGTGGAGCTGAGGCTGAGATATTCGAGGATGTGGGGGGAAACCAGGCGGCCTGCCAGACGGAGCGCCATATCGTGCTCGGGGTACACCACTTCCGCTCCCAGCATGGTGAGGATTTCGCCCTGTTCGGGGGAGGTGGCTTTGGCGATGACGCGCTTGACCCCCAGTCGGGGCACGTGGAGGGTGGTGAGAATGCTCACGGCCAGCTTGGCCCCGATGCAGATGACGGCGACATCCGCCTCCGCTACCCCCGCTTCTGCCAGATTTTCCTGCGTGAGGGAGTCGGCGACGTAGGCGTATTCGGTAAATTCGGCGGCGGCGGTGATTTTTTCCCGATCCCGGTCGATGACGAGAACGTCCTTGCCCTTGGAGGAGAGCTCCTTTGCCAGGGCGAAGCCGAACCGCCCCAGTCCGATGACGGCGTAAAGCTGGGAATTTTCGTTTTTGCGATGCTTTTTGATCATACGATTCTCCTTTGTGAGGTGGGGTTTCGAAAATGGGATTAGCCCACGGGGAAATCTTCCACGGGGCGGGAGACGGCGGGGCGGCGAGGGGCGGACCAGAGGGTGGCGATGGTGAGGGGACCGAGACGACCCACGTACATGGTCACGATCAGGCCGAGTTTGGATGCCAGAGTGAGGGTGGGGGTGATGCCCGTGGTCAGACCCACGGTAGCCAGGGCGGAGACGGTCTCAAACAGGAGATCCCGCAGACCCAAATGCGGCTCGAAGAAGGAGAGGAGTCCCGTCAGCAGAAATGCCCAGCAAAGTCCGAGGGATACGATGAGGAAGGCGCGGTACATGGTTTCGTCCCGGAGCTTTTTGCCGAACGCCCGGGCTTCCCGACCGGTGATCACGGAGACGAGGGAATTTGCCAGCGCAAAGACGGTGGTAGTTTTCATACCGCCCCCGGTAGAGCCCGGAGACGCGCCGATGAACATGAGGAAAACCATGCCGAGGATGCCCGCGTTCGAAAATCCCCCGAAGGGCACGGTGGCAAATCCCGCGGTACGGGCGGTGACGGAGGCGAAGAAGGCATCGAGCCAGGAGAGATTCGCGCCTTCGGTGATTTTGAAGAGAACGGTGCCGCCGAGGAGGAGAACGCCCGTCATCATCAGCACCACGCGGGTGTGGAGGGAGAAGCGCTCGCCTTTTTTGTGGAAGAGGATCTCCCGGATGACGAAGAAGCCCAGTCCACCCAGGAGGATGAGGGCGGCGGTGAGAAGCTGCAACCCGAGATCGTTTCGGTAAACCCCGATGCTGTTGCCGTTGCCGAGGATGTCAAAGCCGGCGTTGTTGAAGGCGGAGACGGAATGGAACACTCCCAGCCAGAGGGCGCGCTTCACGGGGAAATCCCGGAGGAACAGGAGGAAGGAGAGGAGGGCGCCGATCAGCTCGATGGTGAAATCTAAGAGAATGACGGAGCGGATCAGGGGGAGAATGCCCTTCATGGTGGGGTAGTTGAGGGCCTCCCGCACCAGGTTGTTTTCCCGCTGATTCAGCCGTCCGCCGAGGAGTGCCACCAGTCCCGCGCCGAGGGAGGTGATCCCCAGTCCCCCGATCTGGATGAGGAGGAGCATGACGGCCTGTCCGAAGGGGGAGAATGCCGCGCCCGCCTCCACGGTGGCAAGACCGGTGACGCAGACACAACTGGTGGGGGTGAAGAGGGCGTCAAGAAGGGTGACGGGGACGGCTCCGCTGTGGGCGAGGGGGAGGGAGAGAAGCAGGGTGCCCAGAGCGATGACGCTGAGAAATCCCACGGCGATGAGGCGGCCGGGAGAGAGCTTGCGCCGTCTTCGGAGTTTGGGCATGGGGGGATCCTCCGATCTTGTAAGATGTTGGTTTCATTATACACCGAAAAGGGGGTGGTTGTCAACGGGGATTTTGGCGAACGGTGAAGGAGGGATCCATCGATTTTCGTCAAAACGGGACGGCGAGGGGGAGGGAGTGGGACGCCGGACTTGGACGGAATCGACAGCCCCCTCCCATGAACGAGGGATTTTCGGTCTCCGAATAAATGAAATTCACAGAAAACCCTTTGACATTTTCCGACCGATGCGGTATAATGATATTTGATGTATTTTCGCCTATTTTATCAAATCCACAACGAATAATAAAGGAAATCAATCCATTGCTGAATCAAACTGTAATGCCATTAACCGAAATGCCTCTCGCGCTGGGGATTGACGTGGGTTCCACCACTGCCAAGCTGGCGCTTCTCCGGGGCGACGAGATTCTTCTTCAAACTTACGAACGCCATTATTCCCAGATCCGGGAGACTCTTTTGCGGATGCTCCGGGATGCGGCTCCCGTTTTCGGAGATGCGGTTTTTTCCACCGCCATTTCCGGCTCTGCGGGACTGGGTCTGGCGGAGGCTGCCCATCTTCCCTTCGTGCAGGAGGTGTGGGCAACGGGGGAAGTGATCCGCACCATGGATCCCTCCGTGTCCGCGGTCATTGAGCTGGGCGGGGAGGATGCCAAGATCATCTTCTTCGAGGGCGGCACGGACGAGCGCATGAACGGGACCTGTGCGGGCGGTACGGGGGCGTTCATCGACCAGATGGCATCCCTTCTGGACGTGACCCCGGACGAGCTGGACGAGCTGGCTCTGCGGCACAGGAAAATCTACCCCATCGCCTCCCGGTGCGGGGTCTTTGCCAAAACGGACGTGCAGCCCCTTCTGAATCAGGGTGCCGCCAAGGAGGACATTGCCGCCAGCATCTATCAGGCGGTGGTGAACCAGACCATCGCGGGGCTGGCGCAGGGACGAAAAATCCGGGGACGGGTCATGTTCCTCGGGGGTCCTCTCTATTTCTGCCGGGGACTGCGGGATCGGTTCACCGCGACGCTGGGGGACGATATTACCGACGCGGTGTTCCCGGAATATGGGCGGAATGCCGTTTCTCTGGGTGCGGCGATCTACTCCCGGACGGCGGGGGGCGAGGTGCTCACCTTAGAAAAACTGATCGAAACCTTGGAGGGGGCGAAGATTGCCTCCACCTCCACCCGTACCGAGCCTCTGTTTGCCAGCCGGGCGGAGTATGACGAATTTTCTGCTCGCCACGCCAGAGCCTCCGTTCCCATTTCCGGCATGGGGGACTATTGGGGGCGGGCGTATCTGGGCATCGACTGCGGCTCCACCACCACGAAGCTCACCCTCATCGGGGAGGACGGACGGATTCTCTACACCTACTACGACTCGAACCGGGGCAATCCCGTGGAGATCGTCCGGGGAGAGTTAGAGACGATTTACCAGCAGTGCGGCAGCGGCATTACCATCGCGGGGGCTGCCGTCACGGGGTACGGGGAGGATCTGATCCGCAGTGCCTTTTCCGTGGACTGGGGCATCGTGGAGACGGTAGCCCACTACACCGCGGCAAAATATTTTAAGCCCGAGGTGGATTTCATTCTGGACATCGGCGGACAGGACATCAAGTGCTTCCAGATCAAGGGGGGCGCTGTCGACCGGATTATGCTCAACGAAGCCTGCTCTTCGGGGTGCGGCTCCTTCATTGAGACCTTTGCCCGTGGGATGCACCTGACGGCGGCGGAATTTGCCGGGAAAGCCCTGTTTGCGCCTGCTCCCGTGAATCTGGGCAGCCGGTGCACGGTATTTATGAATTCCCAGGTGAAGCAGTCCCAGAAGGACGGTGCCACCGTGGCGGATATTTCGGCGGGGTTGTCCGTGAGCGTGGTGAAGAACGCCATTTACAAGGTGATCCGCGCCCATTCCCCCGACGAGCTGGGTCAGCACATCGTGGTACAGGGGGGCACGTTCCAGAACGACGCGGTGCTGCGGGCGTT
>JAZSQX010000023.1:0-2065 GCA_045538235.1 Eubacteriales bacterium | reverse complement strand
GGTGGGGGACTAATCGAACAACACACAAAGCCCCCTCTGTCACCTGGCAGATAGGGCTTTTTTTGTCCTCCGTCTCCCACAAATTTGCCCCAAATGCTTGATTCAAAACCGAATCCATGTTATAATAGTAGAGCACCGGCGAGGACGCAGAAAATTCCCTCCCGGCAAGAAAGGAACGCGCCTTGAAAATTTCTGTTCGAAAATTCAGCTCTTTTCTCCTGGCTCTTCTGATGATTCTGTCCCTTCTCGTAAGCTGCGGAACGCCCGCACCGTCTGAAATCCCCGAAACCGACGGCGGCTCTCAGCCCGACCCCGCAACGGAGGCGGCAACGGAATCGGCTACCGAAGCAGAAACCGAGCCCGCTACCGAGGCAGAAACCGAGCCTGCCCCTTCCACAAGCAACAAAAAGCCCGTGAAATTCCTGGATTTGCCCCAGTATGAGGGAAAATATGCCAGCAACCGTGTGGTCAAAAACGGAAGCATTCAGATGCTGTACCTGAAGGGAACCGATGAGGAAAGCTATCTCGGCTACCGCTCCGCTCTGGAAAACGCCGGTTACGCCCTCCACGATGCCCACGAGGCTGCCGACAACCTGTTCGCCACCTACACGGGACACGACACCGTCATCAACGTCTATTACATGGCGGTACAGAAGGCCATCCGCGTTGTGGCGGAGCCTGCCGATTCCACCGCGCTTCCCATTCCGCCCTCCCAGGCAAAGGAATTCGAGAAGGTCTGTGAGCCCGCCATCGCCCTGGTCGGTCAGAGCTTCTTCTGGTCGAACGATTACGAAAAGCCCGAAACGGCGGGACTCGGCATGATTATTCGCCTTTCCGACGGTCGCCTCATCGTCATTGACGGCGGCTTCACCTTTGCCACCAATCCCAACCATCTCCTCAAGGCCATGCAGGAGCTGTCGCCAACCAAAAAGATCACCGTTGCGGCGTGGATTATCTCCCACGGTCACGGCGACCACACCCAGGCATTTCTGGCAATGGTGAAGCAGAACGGTCCCCAGTACTCCCTGCTTACCATTGAAAGCATCATTCACAACGTCCCCGACCCGGATGGCGGCATCAAGATCACGCACAGCAGTGAAGTGGACGCATCCCGGAAGGTGCTGAAGCTGGTGAGAAGCATTGACTGGTGCGACATTATCACCGCCCACACCGGACAGGTCATCACCTTCGCGGACGCCACCATTGAGATGCTCTACACCCCGGAGGATTGCTACCCGGCGGTAATCAATGCAAACTCTCCCTATACCTACAACACCACCTCCCTGATTTTCCGTATCAGCCTGGGCGGACAGACTCTCATGGCCCTGACCGACTCCTCGGAAAAGTCCTCCGAAATTCTGGTGCAGAACTACAAGGAGTATCTGAAGAGCGACATGGTGCAGATTGCTCACCACGGTCACGTTGGCGGAACGGTACCGCTTTATAACTACATCGACGCTCCCGTCGTCCTCTGGCCCTCCGGATGGAATTCCCTCGAAAACTCCATGAAGCGGGAATGCAACAAAGAAGCCATCAAGCACGCGGAGCAGGTCTTCGTCGCCGGCAATCTGCTCTCCGTCATGGAATTGCCCCACACCATTGTGAACAACATGGACAACTGGATGGAGGGTCCCGAAAACTGGATGGACAACAGCCCCAGACCCGCCCATCTGTACGACGGAAAGTAAAAAGAATTCCATACATAAAAAGACTGCCGCAGTCCGGGAATCCATCTCCCGAAATGCGGCAGTTTTGTTTTCGTTCACTCTTCGCCATACAGGCAAACGAAGGATTCATAATGATCCTCCGTGTAGTAGATCAGACCGTCGCTCGAATACACGATCCGCTTGGCACCCCGGCTGGATTTGCCCAGGGTGTCAACGTCGCATTCCCGCCACACGCGGCCTTCCTTCTCCGGAAGCAGTCCTTCGAAATTGCCAAACACCGATCCGCCGATACACTTGCCTTCCGCGTACCGCTCCACGGAGCCGCCTTCCCACCCCAGATCCTCCGCTTCCGCTTTGGTGATGTAGTTGGAGGGAAGTTTTCCATACGCGTGGATGTA
>JAZSQX010000192.1:0-4954 GCA_045538235.1 Eubacteriales bacterium | reverse complement strand
CGAAACGGATGCCAAAATCCGCACGGCACTCAGAGAAGAGACCGCGGACTCCACGGTGATTCTCATCTCTCACCGGATTCAGACTCTGATGGCGGCGGATCACATCATCGTGCTTGCCGAAGGACGGATCGTGGAAGAGGGCAACCACGCCGCACTTCTGGAGAAAAACGGCATTTACCGCAAAATTCACGACATTCAGTCCGCGTCGGACGGGGATGAGAGAAAGGAGGGGACGGTCTGATGGATGAAAAACAGACTCCTACCAAGCTGAAAGCCTTTGGGATTCCCAAAATCCTCCCCTATCTGACTCCCTATAAGCTCCCCATGGCTGCCATGATTCTCTTTGCTCTGGGGGGATCCCTTGTGGATATCGTGTTCCCCAAATTCCAGGAATATGCCATCAACCATTACGTGGCGGACGGCGTTCTGGACGGGTTGTGGATCTTTATTCTCGCCTATGCCGGGATGCTGGTCGGAAAAATCGTCATGGACACCATCTCCACTTTCCTCGGTATCAAAATGGAAATGCTCATCGGGCGGGATCTGAAGCAAAAGGCATTCGATCATCTGCAAACCCTGTCCTTCTCCTACTTCAACCGAAACAGCGTGGGTTACATTCACGCGAGAGTCATGAGCGACACAGGACGAATCGGCACG
Source organism: Eubacteriales bacterium (assembly GCA_045538235.1). Lineage (GTDB taxonomy): Bacteria > Bacillota > Clostridia > Oscillospirales > CAG-272 > UMGS1696. Next base: position 4,297 of record JAZSQX010000192.1, on the reverse strand, counting down.
CTGATCTCCTGGTACCTTCTGGACTGCATCTGGAACGGCACCTACATGATCGGCGCACTGTTCGTCATGTTCCGTACCAACGTGAAACTGACCCTGCTGGTGCTTCTGGTAATTCCCCTTGTGACCGCCGTGGTCGCCGTCATGCAGAAAAAACTCACCGCCGCCAACCGCAGCATCCGGGAGATCAACTCCAAAATCACCGGCAGCTTCAACGAAGGCATCACGGGAGCCAAAACCGTCAAAACTCTGGTGACGGAAGAAAAAATGGAGCGGGAATTCCGGACGCAGACCGACGAAATGAAACGGGTTTCCGTCAGCGAATCCCGGTATCGGGGCGCTCTCTGGACTTCCCTCACCGTTGCCTCCTACGTAGCACTGGCGCTGGTTCTGAAAATGGGCGGGGATCTCACCCGGGATCAGGTGATGACCGTGGGCACGCTGTCCCTGTTCATGTCCTACTCCCTCGGCATCATGAACCCCATCCGCTGGATCGTCAATTCCCTGTCCCAGCTCATTATGGTGCAGGTGAACATCGAGCGGCTGACGGGACTCTTGGAAACGGAATCCGACGTGGCAGACAGCCCGGAAGTCATCGCAAAATACGGGGATCTCTTCCATCCGAAGAAAGAAAACTGGGAAGAAATCCGGGGGGATATTGTCTTTGACGACGTGTCCTTCCGCTACCCCGATGGGGAAGAAACCATTTTAGAACACTTCAACCTGAACGTCCCCCACGGCACCAACGTGGCGATCGTGGGCGAAACGGGAGCGGGAAAATCCACCCTCGTGAATCTGGTGTGCCGCTTCTTCGAGCCCACGGAGGGACGGCTCCTCATCGACGGACGGGATGCGAGAGAGCGTTCCCAGTTGTGGCTCCATTCCGCCATTGGGTATGTGCTCCAGACGCCCCATCTGTTCTCCGGCACCATCCGGGACAACCTCCTCTACGGTGCTCCCAATGCCACGGATGAGGAAATTATGGAAGCCCTCCGGCTGGTCTCCGCCGATTCCATCGTGGAAAAGAGCGAGGCAGGACTGGACACGGAGGTGGGCGAGGGGGGCGATTTGCTCTCCACGGGAGAAAAACAGCTTCTGTCCTTTGCCCGCGCCATTCTGTGTGATCCCAAGATTCTGGTGCTGGACGAAGCCACCTCCTCCATTGACACCGTTACGGAGCAGGTGATCCAGTCCGCTCTCGCGAAGGTCACCCGGGGTCGCACCTCCTTCGTCATTGCCCACCGTCTCTCCACCGTTCGGAACGCAGACGTGATCCTCGTGGTGCGGGACGGCAAAATCGTGGAATCCGGCAACCACGGGGAACTGATGGCAATGCGGGGCTATTACCACGCCCTCTACACCCGCCAGTACGAAGCAGAAGCCGCCGATGCGGTATTTTCGGACGAAATCAAAGCCTGAATCCCACAAAAAAGCGGACTGCCCGTTCCCGGAAATCCCGGGAGGACAGTCCGTCTTTCATTCACTCAGCGCCGATTCAGCAGCCGCATCCGCAGCCGTTGTGATTGCCGCAGCCGTTGCCGATGGTTTCATACCCACCGTAGCCGTTGCCTGCAAACAGAACGAAGAATACGATGATCAGAATGATCCAGAAGAAACTGTTGTTTCCACATCCGCATCCGCAGTTCATATCTTGCACCTCCTTTCTTTTGGACTTCTGTATCAGTCTATGTGGAGCGTGACAAAATGTGACAAAAGAATTTTTACCCCTTTCCTCTTGACAGACCTTGCGGATGGGGGTACAATATAAAAAAACAGCAAACCATCACGGGAGGATTCTCATGCCCATCGAAACGGAACGAAAATTTCTCATTGAATGGAAGGGGGAAGATTTGCTGACAGGTCAGCCCGGGTGCCGTGTTCTCGCCATTCGCCAGACCTACCTTCCCCGGGAGTCTGTCACGGGAGCCGAGCGCCGGATCCGTCAGATCACGGAAAACGGGCACTCCGTCTATATCTTCACCCGGAAGGAAACCATCACCGCCATGAGCCGCCGGGAAGAGGAGCATGAAATCACCCGGGAGGAATACGATCGCTATGCCGCAGAGGCAATCTCGGAATTGACCAAAACCCGGTACGCCTTTCCCTATGAGGGACACGTGATCGAAGTGGACGTCTACCCTTACGAAATCGGCGGGGATGCCCTCGCGGGATGCGCCGTCATGGAAGCGGAACTACAGCGGGAAGACGAAGAACTCCTTCTGCCGCCCTTTCTCCCCGTGATCCGGGAACTCACCGGTACGGGAGAATTCTCCAATAAAAAGTTAGCGAAAAAACTGCGGTAATGGAGTACACAAGCCAAACAAAAGCACCGCCGAATGGTACACCAAGCGCCGGTTATTCGGAAACAGCGGTTACCCCTGGGTAGCTCCCGAATACCGCGGGGATCGGGACAAAATCTACCCGCTCGAGGACGTTCCGAGCGCCGCCCGGGCTCTGGATGACACGATCATGATCTATCCCCTGGAAAATTGGACGGATGCCAATATCGAAGAGGTCAGCAACGCCTTCCACAAGGTCTACGGCGCCTATCGTCTGGACTAAACCACAAAAAACTGCCGCATTTCCGAAAATCGGATTTGCAGCAGTTTTCTTTTTGCTTTTATGCCAGTCTTGACAGTTCGCTGATCAGTTGCCCGTCGGACATCTGATGGACACAGGAAATCAGGGCAATCCCCTGTTTGTCCGCCCGCTCCTTCATGGTGGCAGCCACACGGGAACCGCAGTAGGATCGGGAGGCGGGATCGAAAAACCCCGTGGACAAGAGGGCTTTTTTTGCGTAAACCGACCCGAAATTCGCCGCTACTGTCTCTAATTTATACAGTTCGTCCGTCTTGATGTCTCCGTTCTTGCAGGAAATGAAGATGGGCACCATGCCGCACATGAGCATACAGTCAATCTCGTTCCGGGTTCCGTCGGGCGCTTCGTCCCACGCGTATACCACGCTCACCGCCGCACTGCGGAACAGAGGACGCCCATCCCGCTGAATCCCCAGAGCCGTTCCGTAGGTGTGGTATTCCAGAACCGATCCGGCTTTGTTCAGGCATTCGTTGACCACCCGGTTTTTGTAGGTGAACACCGTCAGCCCGCTCCGGGATCGTCCGCGATCGACCCGAATCAGCCCTTTTGATAAAAATTCCTGCCAGAGTGCGGGTTCAAACTGGTTTTTGCCCTTTCCCAGATCCTCGTCCCGGATAACGTACAGCTCCTCCGAGTCGGAGTATCGTTCCACCAGTCCCGACAGCCGTCCAATTTTGGAATTCCACCCACCGCTGTCGCGACGGCTGATCTCCCACAGAGCGGCGATATCAGAGAGAATCGGGTCGTCCGGAGTCAGTGTCATTCCCGATTCCACCACGCGCCCTCCGTGGAGCAGGGCATTCTCCTCCACCGTCAGATACACCTGCGTGTTGTAGGAAAAATCGTAGAGATCCCGCTCGATGGGAATCCGTCCCTCCTTTTGGGGAGAAACCCGGAACATCACGCCCTTGCGTGTGGTAATGTTCATCCGAAAGGTGGAGACATTCTTTCCCACGGTGGCGTTGCTTCCGAGGAGAACTCCCACGGTGAGGAGGGTGCTTTCGTCTCCCCCGGAGATATCCACCACGTAGGTGCCGGGGCGTTCCGCGATTATCTGCTGTAAGGCATCCGAGGTGGCTTCCAGATCGGTCTTTTTCACGCTCCGGATAGCAATTTCCGTCTCCATCCCCCGCCGGCGGAGAATCTCCATCATGGCAGGAAGCGCCCGCCGCATTTTCCGGCTTTCCGATCCCACGAGAATCACCCGATCCGGCTTCAGTGCCAGGGTGGTAATAATGTTCTCCACGGGTGTTTTATCGAAAATCTCAATCAGCGTCATGCTATACTCCTATCGAAAGGCGGGGTCAATCCATCGCCGCCGCAGTTTCCAGGGCGATTTCCATCATGGTAGTGAAGGTTGTCTGCCGCTCCTCCGCCGTGGTCGCTTCTCCGGTGAGAATATGGTCGGAGACGGTGCAGATGGCAAGTGCGTTCTTTTTGCACCGTGCCGCGTTCATATACAGGGCAGCTGCCTCCATTTCGATTGCCATGACGCCCATTTTCGACCACTTTTCCGTCGCATCGGCATCGTCGTTATAGAAGGTATCCGAGGACAGGAGATTGCCCACGTGCCAGCGGCAGCCCGTTTTCTCCGCCGCCCGGACAGCCTCTGTCAGAAGTGCATAGGAGGCGATGGGTGCAAAGGTTCCGGGGAGATGGTACTGGGAGGCATAGGCGGAATTGGTGCAGGCACCCATGCCGA
>JAZSQX010000223.1:0-4781 GCA_045538235.1 Eubacteriales bacterium | reverse complement strand
CGGGACAGGTGGGAATCCATTCGCTTGTTTTCTGGTCGCTGACTGTGATTGGAACCCGTTTTTCGCCGCTGCTCATAAGTCTTCCTTCCAGTTTTGTTTTCTATATCGTACCACAGTCTGGAAATAAATGCAAGAAGATTTTGTAAATTTACGCAAGACGTCCCAGTTTTTCCACTGCTTCTTCGCCGCATATTACATCACAATGCTCGTTTATGTAATAGTACGTGCGGCTGGGGCACAGTTTCCCGAAATTTTCCCCGGCAATAAATGTCTCGCTGACGAGGAGCAGATAGTAGTTCCGCCGTCCTCGGTCGATGTAGGCACTGCTGGTTCCCCGGTATCCAAGCTGGAGGAGTCCGAGACAGCAGCCCAGGAGATGATTCATCGTCTCGAAGGAATACACGATATGACGTTCCCGCGAGGGATACGGACGGTATTCGGTGAGGGTTCGCTCCTCCCCTTCCCGCATGGTAGTTTCTCCGTTTCGCTCCCCCAGACGGGTAACAAACAACTCGCATCCGCCCTTTCTTGAGGGATACATTTGTATGAAAAGACGCCCTTCGATGGGGGTGGAGCCGCATTTCCGGCAGGCGTCGTGCATGATTTCTCTGAGCATTTCCCGGGTGCTCCCCGTGTAGGACGCCATATCGTCCGACGTCAGCATAAGTTTGATTTTTGAGTCACTGATTCTGATGAGTTCCATAATTCGCTCCGTATGTGATCTGATTCAATAACATTATAATACGGAGGCGAGAAAATTGGTACCCCTAAAAATCTGGAAGGACTGTCATGAAATTGCTGGAATTCCGAAAAACAGGCGGATTTACCCTTTCCAGCGTGTCTTTTTTACGAAAAACAGGCAGGGCTCGCAATTTTTGTGAATCCTGCCTGACGGCTATGTGATGATTGTGTGGGGGGCTTATTCCGATTCCCGCTCAAAATAGTATTTACGGTTGTGGGTACAGATGCTCTGTACCAGTCCCATGCAAACATACATGGACAGAATGGAAGACGCGCCGTAGGACAAAAACGGCAGGGTGATTCCCACCACCGGAAGAATGGCCAGACACATTCCGATGTTCTCAACGGACTGGACGATCAACATCCCTGCAATTCCGATGAGAAGGTAAGAAGCATAGTTTTTTCTTGTATTCCGCGCAATCCACAGAATGCGGAGAATCAGCACAGAGAGGAACAGGAGATACAGAAACGTGCCAATAAAGCCGAATTTTTCTGCCAGAACGGAAAAAATGAAGTCGGACTGTCCGTGGGTGAGCGTATAGTACTGGGAGCCACCGGAGAAACCCGCACCGCGAAATCCGCCCGCAATGATGCATTTTCGGGAGGCAATGGGCTGCCAGCCGATGTCCTGGGGATCCAGATCGGGATTGAAGCCGAAGAGAATCCGCTGCTGCTGCCGGAGGGAAAGTTTCGACCAGAGGAAGGGGGAAGCGATTAAAGCAGAAGCAAACGCCCCGCCGAAATACCAGAGGGACACGCCCGCCCCAAAAAGCATCAGCGCCGTAATCCCCACGTACACAAGCGTCATCCCAAGGTCACCTTGGATCAGCATGAGTCCAAGGACGATGCCTGCGTGAATGGCCAACTGGAGAATGGAGAGAGGGTGGTTGATTTTCTTTTTCACCGCATCCAGATGGACGGCGAAGGTAATCATGAAGGTGATCTTCGAAAACTCCGTGGGCTGGATGGAGAAATTGGTTCCCGGGAAGGTGATCCAGTTGGAGTTCCCAAGACTCCCTTCCCCGAAGCCGATGACCCAAAGAATCAGAAGGATCGTAGCGGCGAAGAAAAACCATTTCAGTTTCTGAATCAACGCATCGTAATCGATGAAGCCGATAATCCCCATCGCGATCAACCCAATCACAGAAACAAAAATCTGGTTCCGCACGTACCACGACCCGTAGGCATCGGAAGCCGCCGCCAGCGTGATGATGCTCATAATATTCATTCCCAGTACGCACAAAAGCACCACGGGGTCAATCCGCCGCAGCTTTTCTCTTATGGTTATCGAATATTCTTTCACGAGCCCTCCTCTCCTTCGATGCAGAGAAGGCATACTGCCGCCGCCAGCGTGTGATATGCCTTCTCTCAAAACGAATGTCCGTTATCAAATCTTTGCCATAGGACGGTCAAGCCGTCCTTCGATCAATATGCGATGCCCCAGTATACCATGTGCTTGGCGGGCTTGCCGCAGCAGACACAGCGATCGGAAATGGTTTCCTGATCGAAGGGGATGCAGCGGGAACCAACACCGGTCAGTTCTTTCACCTTATCTTCACATTCCTCGTCGCCGCACCACATTGCCTTCACGAAGCCGTCGCCAGCCTTGAGGGCTTCCGTTATCTCTTCGATGGTGGTGCAGGAGTAGGTTCGTTTTTCGCGGTTTGCAAGAGCATTCGCGTACATCCCGTCGCGCACTTCCTGCAGTTTTGCCGCAACGGTCTCTTCGATATTTTCGATGGACACCACGGTCTTTTCCATGTTGTGACGGGTTACGATCACGCACTGACCGGCTTCGATATCTCTCGGACCCATTTCAATGCGGAGCGGCACGCCCTTCATTTCGTATTCCGCGAACTTCCATCCGGGGCTCTGGTCGCTGTCGTCCAGTTTGACGCGGAACTTGTCCTTCAGACGGTCATAGAGAGCGCGGTTGGCTTCCACGACGCCGTCCTTGTGCATGGCAACGGGAACCATGACCACCTGAATGGGAGCCACAGCCGGAGGCAGAACCAAACCGTTGTCGTCGCCGTGGGTCATGATGATGCCGCCGATCATACGGGTCGTCACGCCCCAGGAGGTCTGGAAGGGATACTGAAGCTGATTATCCCGGTCAGTGAACTGGATATCGAATGCCCGGGCAAAACCGTCACCAAAGAAATGGGAGGTACCGGCCTGAAGCGCCTTACCATCGTGCATGAGAGCCTCGATGCAGTAGGTGTCCTCAGCTCCGGCAAACTTGTCGGAGGGGGTCTTGGCGCCCTTTACAACGGGAATAGCCAGATCGTCGGTGTGGAAGTCTGCATAGACGTTGAGCATCTGGATAGTCTCGGCGCGTGCTTCTTCTTCGGTGGCGTGCATGGTGTGACCTTCCTGCCACAGGAACTCGCGGCTTCTCAGGAAAGGACGGGTAGTCTTTTCCCAACGAACCACGGAGCACCACTGGTTATACAGTTTGGGCAGATCCCGGTAGGAACGGATGATGTTGGCATAGTGCTCGCAGAAGAGGGTTTCGGAGGTGGGGCGGACGCAGAGCTTTTCCGTGAGAGGCTCCTTGCCGCCGTGGGTGACCCATGCCACCTCGGGAGCAAAGCCTTCTACGTGATCCTTCTCCTTCTGCAGGAGGGATTCGGGAATGAACATGGGCATATAGACATTTTCATGTCCCAATTCCTTGAAGCGGGTGTCGAGAATTTTCTGGATATTTTCCCAGATGGCATAGCCGTAGGGGCGGATGATCATGCATCCCTTGACGCTGGAGTAGTCGATCAAATCTGCCTTTTTGCAGATATCTGTGTACCATTTGGCAAAATCCACATCCATGGAGGTAATGTCCTGAACCAGTTTCTTATCGTTTTTCATAGAAATGAAAATCCTTTCCGTCGGGAGTGCCGACTGTCTTCTGTATGATTTGGCAAAGTCTCAGCCATTTGGGCTGTTATCCGATTTTGGTCAGTTTCGCGTAGGTTGCCATGAGTTTTTTCGTGCCCACTTTTTCGAACACGATTTCATAAAGGGTATCGCCCCCCATGGACTTTTTGGAGAGGATCACGCCCTCGCCGAAGGAGAAATGACGCACGTGGTCGCCCACCTCGAAGGTCTCCGCACTGCTCTGCTTCATGGCGATGAGGGCGGGAGAAGGCTTCGACGTCTCGTTCACAAAGTGATTGATGGGCTTCTGCTTGACGGGACGCTGGCGGAATTGCCGCAGTTCGGATTCCCCGACTGCATCGTCCTGCACCAGCGTGAGGGATTCGGGAATCTCTGCCGCAAACCGGGACAAAGGATTGGCACCGGTCCGTCCGTTGAGCATCCGATCCCGCACATGGGTAATCACAAGGTGCTTTTTGGCTCTTGTAATCGCAACGTATGCCAGACGGCGTTCTTCCTCGATTTCCGACTGATTCATCAGAGTCTGGGCGCTGGGGAAAATGTTCTCCTCCATGCCGGGCAGGAAAACGTTCGGGAATTCCAGTCCCTTTGCGGAGTGGATGGTCATCAGCACCACCGCATCCGCTGTTTCGTCGTATTTATCCACGTCGGATACGAGAGCCACGTCTTCTAAGAATTCCACAAGCGTAGGCTCCTCCGCCGTATCCTCGTACTGACGCGCCGCGGAAATCAGTTCTCCGATATTGGAAAGCCGCTCTTCCCGCTCGTTTATGTCGGTCATTTCTTCCAGCATCTTGTTGTAGCCGGACTCCTCTGCCACGTTTTCGATCAGTTGGGAAACGCTCATGGATGCCGCTTCTTCTCTAAGTTTGTCGATCATGAAGACGAAACTCACCATCTGGTTGGCAGTTGCGGGAGAAATGGCATTGTACCGCTTTGCCCGGCGAAGGAATTCCAGCATGGGACAGCCTTCCTCGTATGCCAGCGCTTCCGCGATCTGAATGGACTTGTCGCCAATTCCGCGGCGGGGTGTATTGATGATTCTGCGGAGCCGCAGATCGTCGTTGGGGTTATTGATCAGCGCGAGATACGCGATGATATCCTTGATTTCCATCCGGTCAAAGAAGCGCATACCGCCCAGCATCCGG
>JAZSQX010000064.1:0-2202 GCA_045538235.1 Eubacteriales bacterium | reverse complement strand
TTCAAAGAGATAGGGATCACTCTGGCGAAGGGCATCGAGCTGTTCCGTCAGCCCGTGTACTCCGTCCTCGTCCACCGTCACCGTGTCGAGATCAATCACCCGAGATACCAGTCCCCGGTTCTTTGCGCCGAATCGATCCAGCTCCCGCTCCAGCGCCGCATGACAGCGCACACCCCGGAGCTGCTCCTCATAAGACTGGCGAAGAGCGCCCACATCCCCGATTTCCGCGCCCATTTCCCCCGCTTTGATGAGAAATTCCTCATAGGAGAGCTTGCCCTCTCCGAAAATCTCCGAAAGCTCAGGCATTCGCATCCCCTCCGATCCACTTTTTCCGATATTCCTCCGCACTCAGCACCCCTGCCTGCAGTTCGCTCAGATCCCTTGCCCGGCAGGATTCCGCGTCGGTAAAATAGGAGTCGTCGAAGGTGATCCGCACCGGAGCGGCTTCGTCGATGGGCAGTCCCCATACCGCACGTCCGCACCACAGAAGCGCCCGGACAGCGGAGGTGAGGAACCGCGCCACATTTTTCTGATGCTTCACCGCATTCTGGCGCATATCCTGCCGTTCCCCCATGTACTGGGTGGCAGTGAGACGGGCTCGGCCTCCCATATCCCCGAAGGTGTAGTGATGACTGCCCAGACCGCACCGGAACGACAGATAGTTGAGTTGACACTGTACCGCATCGGCGTTTTCCCCCGTCCGAAGCTCCGGATTGTGTTCCACGATCATGGGGTTTTCCGCCAGGTCCGTGTCCCCAATGGTGACAAAGAGCTGCTGTGCCACGTCATCCGGGGTGAACACGTTCCCCGCGTCGTCCCGCTCCACGAGGGACTGATTGATGAACACCTTCTTGCCGCCCAGCTTGATGTCCCGGCAGAAATTGTTGAACGCCAGATCCACCCCTCTGAGGCAATCGAGGGCATCGGCGAACACGGACATTCCCAGCCCGCATCCCTCGTCGATGCTGTTCTGAATATTGGGGGTCAGGATGGCAAAGAGGGGCACTCGCGACCCGGTGCGAATCACTTCCGCACAGGAGGGATTCTCCCGTCTCTTCAGCTGTCCGTTTTCTCTCACGTAAAACTCGTTCGTAATCACGTAGCCGTCCTCTTCCAGACAGTGGAGCTCCAGATACACCACCTCTTCCCCCCGCACAATGTTCTCGGAAACGAACGCCGCCTCCGTCACCGTGCCGTTCTGAATGCTGATGGGAACGATGTGTGCCGCATCCACGAAATCGAAGGACACGCCGCATCCCGTTTTCAGAATGCCGTCCTCGTCCGCTTCCCCCGCCAGCCGGAGAATCGCCGCCCCCGTGCCGAGAGCAAACGCCTTTTCCACCAGCCGATTCGCCTGGGAGAGAAAATCGGTGAGATCCATCCATTTCCGGACAAATTCCTGCCCGCATTCGTCCTCCACCGTCACCATTGTCCGGTCGTTCAGCAGAAGGGACGCCCAGTCCTCGCAGATTTTCTTTGCCATGTTCATGCGGTAGAGACGCCGCTTCACGGGAACGCCCCCTACCGCATTTTCCCAGAACTCGTGGAACGCGTGGTTGTACCCCTTCCACCAGGACTCCCATTCCGCGATTCTTGCGTAATAGGCGGAACCGATGAGTCCGTACCGCTCCCCGAGCATGGATAAAATTTCTTCGTTGATCATAAATCCTCCCGTTGTTTGGTTGTTTCCGCCTCAGCGGAGTTTGTCCATGTACCGCTCCACGGCGTATTCCATGGCATCCAGTATGTCGATATCCGAGGTAAAGTTGTCGAGGCGCTTGTCACCGGGGGCATTTTCGTCCCACACCGCACCGGAGAGACCCTCTCTGAGATGGATGCAGTCCCGCATCACGTGGAACTGTCCCCGGGACATCAGGGAAGTGACGAAGGCAATCCGATCCGCAATGGGCTTCTTCGCGCAGTCAGACACCACCACCGATTCTCCCGCCCCGGCAAGACGCCGTCTCAGTCCGTTGATGAGATACTGCCCCTCGCTGTCGGCAAAGACGTACTTCACGTACACTCCCTGCCAGCGCCGCCTGAGATCCGTGAGAAACCGGAGGAACTCGCCCCCGATCCGCTCCCCGTCGATCTCCCCCTTCTCTCCCGCCACCGCGTGCTCCGCTAAAATCGCAATGCCGCCGTCCCGGAGAAACGCCGCCGCCACGAAGGTGGTTTTCGACCGATTCCCCCCGAAATCCA
>JAZSQX010000220.1:0-3960 GCA_045538235.1 Eubacteriales bacterium | reverse complement strand
TCCGTCTTCGTCGGGGGTGTGGGTTTGGTCATTCGCGCGGCGTTTGTTTGTTTGGGCGGAGATTTGCGTGGTGCTGTCCGTTCGGCATATGTTTGTTTTTCATGGAATTGGTCGGATTTTGTTTCACGTGAAACATTTTCGCCGGACGTACGCATCAACCGCCGCGCCTGCGCACAAACGGACACTCCGCAGGGACGGGTTCACCGTATTCCCCTTCTTCTCGCCCCCGTCTCCCATCCTCATTCCAAAAATGTTTCACGTGAAACATTTTTCCACTGTTTTCTTTTCTTTCACCGGTTTCCTGTTGACTTTCGCCCCGGAATGCTTTATAATATAAGGTAGAAGTTTATGCTCCGGAGGTTCGAATGGGGAAGCCGGTTGTTGTTTCATTTGCCAATCAGAAGGGCGGGGTGGGAAAAACCACCTCCTGTGTGAATATTGCCAGCAGTCTGGCGGCGCGGGGGCATCGGGTACTCCTCATTGACGAGGATCCCCAAGGCAACGCCACCAGCGGAGTGGGCATTCAGAAAAAATCCATTGGGAAGACCGTGTACGACGCGCTGTTAGACGACGAAGCCGGTGCGGACTGCATTCTGCCCACGGAGTACGCGAATCTGTGGATTGTCCCGTCTACGCTGAATCTGGCAGGGGCGGAGCTGGAATTATTCGATTTCTCCGACCGGGAACGGCGGCTCCGTGGATTTATCGGGCGGGTGCTGGCGTCGGCGGAGTACGATTTCATCCTCATCGACTGTCCTCCGTCCCTGTCCATGCTGACGATCAACGCGCTGACGGCATCCGACGGGGTGGTAATCCCCATGCAATGCGAATTTTACGCGCTGGAAGGGTTGGCGCAGCTCATGCTGACCATTCGGAAGGTGAAGCAAATGTACAACCCGGAGTTGACGGTTTTGGGCATCCTCATCACCATGTACAACGGGCGGCTGAATCTGTCGTCACAGGTATTGGGCGAGATCAAGAAATACTACGCAGACAAGTTGTTCAAGACGAACATCCCCCGCTCCGTGAAGGTGTCGGAAGCACCCGGTTACGGGGAGCCCATCAACCACCACGACCGCTATTCCAAGGCGGCGACGGCGTACGATGAGGTGGCGAAAGAACTCCTTGAGCGCGTTGGCATGGTGTAATATCACGATTCACGATTCACTTTTTACGATTCACTCATATCTGGGGGAAGTTAATCATGGCTAAGAAAACGAAAGAATTCAAGGGACTGGACGCGTTTTTCTCGGACAACACCTTTGTGGAAGAATCGGCGGGGAGCGAGCGGGTGACGGTGGACATCGGTCTCATCGACACCAACGCAGAGCAGCCTCGAAAATCCTTTGACACCGATGCGCTGGCGGGGCTGGCGGACTCCATTTCCGCGAACGGGTTGTTACAGCCCATTTTGGTGCGGAAGCTGGGCGAGCGGTACGAGATCATCGCGGGAGAACGGCGGTTCCGGGCATCCCGTTTGGCGGGGCTGAACGAAATCCCCGTGATCGTGGTGGATGCGGACGATCTTTCGGCGGCGAAATTTGCGCTGATCGAGAACCTGCAGCGGGAGGATCTCAATCCTTACGAAGAGGCGGCGGCGTATCGGCGGCTGATGGACGAGTACGATCTCAGTCAGGAGGACATCTCCCGGCAGATCGGCAAGTCCCGGAGCGCCATTGCCAATTCCCTGCGCCTTTTGGATTTGCCCGACGAGGTGGTGCGGCTTCTCATCAACGGCACGATCACGGCGGGACACGGACGGGCACTGCTGGGACTCAGAGACCGGGATCAGATGCTCCCTCTGGCGGAACGGTGCGTGAGCCGGAATCTGTCGGTGCGGGACATGGAAGCGGCGGTGAAGGCGGCGAATCGGGCGTATGCGGCATCCTTGGAAGAGGAATCCGCGGAGGAAACACCTTTGAAGATCGACTATCTGAGCAATCTTGCGGCACGGTTCACGAATATGACGGGGCGGCGGTGCAAAATCAGCGACAATCGTTCCCATAAGACGTTCACCATCGAATTCCGGGACAACGAGGATTTGGAGGAGCTTCTCAAAACCCTCGCCGGAAACGGGATTTTCGAGGATCTGTAATTCCCACACATCCAACACAAGGAGCAACCTATGAATACTACAAATTACGAAAGCCTCCATCTGGAGTTGACGGATTCGTCCGTGCAGCTACTGGTTTGGGGGATCTGCGCCGGGGCACTGCTGGGAATTCTTTTGATGATCGTCCGGCGGACACAGTCCTACGCCATCATCGCGGCGCTGAAAGAACACGGGGCGGATTCCCCGGAGACGGCGCGAACGTTGGCAGAATTGGGATTATCAAAAAAATGGTATGTTCAGAGATACCTGAAGACGGAAAGTCCCATGCGGCGACTGGTGCTGTGTGCCAATGAAGACGAATTCCCGCCCCAGAAAAAGAATCCAATGGCGGTCTTCTGGTATGAAAAATTCCTGCGGGACGAGATTCCCGTCCGTGTACCCTACGACGTGGCGCGGTTCTATCTCCCCGAGGAAAATCGGGTAAAGGCGGAATTCCGTTATCCCCGAGAGGTGCATCCGGTGCGGGCGTCCGTGCTGGGGGCGGTGCTCCTGATTCTGTCGGCGGCGTTTGTGACCTGGGCGCTTCCCCAGCTTCTCACCATGCTGGATGATTTTGTGAACGAAGTCACCCAGGAAATGTATTAAATCGGATCCTATTAAGAAAAAATCTGGTGGCGGAGTACGGACAGCCGGTGCCGCCCAAACAAACGAGAGGTATGTATGAATACAAGCAGAAGAATGAAAAAGAAACAGAGGAGCTTCGCGTCGGTACTGCTGACGATCATCCTGATTGCCGTTGTGGCGGTGGGCGTGATCATCGGGTGCATTTATCTCAGCGGCGTGCGGTACATTAAGGTGCGGATTTCGGACGACTTGTACGTGAAATTCCTTGGCACCGTGGACGAAAACGACAACCCGTACAAGGGACGGATTATTTACTCCACGGGCGTTTCGGCGGAAGTGAATCTGGACGAGGACGAGATCGTGTACTCCAACGGGGACGTGTACTGCGGGGATCTGGAGAATCTCCTGAAGCACGGTGAGGGGAAGCTCACGTATGCCAACGGGGACGTATACGAAGGCGATTTCGTGGGCGACATCATCACGGGCGAGGGCAAGTACTCCTACGGAAACGGCGACGTATACGAGGGCGAATTCACGGGTGGGATGAAGGACGGCTACGGCACGTATACCTTCAAGGACGGCTCCGTCTTCTCGGGGATGTTCATTAACGACCGCAAGAACGGCAACGGGGAATTCCGCTACGCCTCCGGGGACTCCTATATGGGCAACTACGTGGATGACATGAAGGACGGCGCTGGAATCTACACCTGGGCAAACGGCGATGTGTACGAGGGCGATTTCGTCCAGGATATGCGCTCCGGGAAGGGCACCTACACCTGGGCAAACGGGGAACGCTATGAGGGCGATTTCCAGAACAACGTCATGAGCGGTGCCGGCACCTATACCTGGCCCGGCGGACGCACCTACACCGGCTACTTCGAAAACGGCGTGATCGTGCGCGCGACGGAGTGACGATGGGAGAGAAACGAGAGAGACGATGGGGGAACCTTTTGAAAAAGATTCCCCCGGAGTTATGCGAAGCATTAATCCCACCCCCATCAAAACTTTCTGACAGGGGGGAAATGGGTCATAGCGCCGCCATATTGGGAGCGTTTTTTTTATTTGCAGCTTACGAGGTGCCGGTTGGGGTTGATTGAAGTGATACGTATTGCGCCGCCGGAGAGGTTCGGGGGTGTTTTTTTGTTTGCGTTTTGGTTTCGAAAGCAAAAAAGATGCAGCGATCAAAAACTGCATCTTTTTATATTTTCTCTTCAAAAACCGTCAGCGCAATGGTCGTCAATTCCACTCGCCGAAAGCGAACTTCACTCGCCAAAGGCAAACCT
>JAZSQX010000199.1:0-4807 GCA_045538235.1 Eubacteriales bacterium | reverse complement strand
GTTGCGGATTCTGTTTCGGTTTCCGTTGCGGATTCTGTTTCGGTTTCGGTTTCCGGTTCGGTTTCCGGTTCGGTTTCCGTTTCCGTTTCGGATTCCGAAACAGGCGGAACCGTGTCATTCGGTTCTGTTTTTCCGCAGGATGCTGTCAGAAGCATCGCCGCCAGCAAGAGGATGCTCAAATATCGTTTCATAAGGTATCTCCTTTATGTAAAAATAAATTTTGATTCGTTCATACGGTTTCCACCATCTCGCGGAAACGGGTGATACGGGCATTGGCTTCACGCACAAATTCCGGATAGGACATCTTTCCATACGCCGGACAACTGTGGCACGCCAGTTCCAGATTCAAGGTTCCCATGTAACCGGTATTCCGGATCGCCTCGGCAAACCAGTTCCAGTCCAGATTGCCGTCAAAGGGCATGAGGTGCATATCGCCCCCCGGATTGCCGGGACGGGTGATCCCTCGATTGTCGTGGATGTGGGTGTACATGAGCTTATGCCCGAACCGCTGAATCAGAGGTTCTCTCGGGGCATAGCACAGATGATGCCCGATATCCAGACAGAATCCGTGGAAATCCCCGGCTTCCTCCAGCACCGCCGCCAGATGGGGAATGACGTCCCCGTTTTCAAAGCAGAGATGAACGCCCAGTCCTTCTGCGTATTCCTCCAGCGCCCGGTACCGATCCAGTCCCATACGGGATACGGGAGCCGCGCCACCGGAAGAGACGTGCATAACCAGTTTCTCCACACCGCCATCGGCACACTGGGTAAGCAGTCCGCGGATCATACGGAGATAATCCTCCCCCGCTTCCCCTTCCTGCCAAACGCTGTTCATACCGCCGGACGGTGCGTGCACGGCTTCAAACCAGAGTCCGTGCTTCCGGGACAACTCGCTCCATTCGGGAATCCGATGGAATTCCGACGTGACGCCGCAGCTCAGGAAGAAGGAATCAAACCCCGACTCCCGGAACAGGGGAATCTGATCGGAAATGCTCCACTTATCGGGATGTGAAATCAAAATCGACATACCGATTTTTCTCATAGGTCTTCTCCAGTTCCATTATTGAAAAGCAATTTTAACTATTCTACCACAACAGGCTGAGAAAGTCAACAAAAAAACCGGTGTTTTCCTGTTTTTTTCGTCTCCTTTTCCACCGGCGCTTGCAATCCCGTCCCCGATCCTGTATAATAAAAACAAACCATCGGATTCATCCGATTCTCACGGAGTGTCGTCTATGTCCGCTTTTGTCATCAAAATCATCGCCGCCCTCACCATGTTCATTGACCACATGGGACTCTTGTTGTTTCCGGGCGAAGACATCTTCCGCATCATCGGACGGATCGCCTTTCCCCTGTATGCCTACTGCATCGCGGAGGGATTTGCCCACACCCGCAATCGGCTGAAATATTTTCTGCAGATCTTCGTTCTGGGTGCCCTCTGCCAGATCGTCTACGCGGTGGTGGACAGAACCCTGTATCTGGGAATTCTCATCACCTTCTCCCTTTCGCTGATTCTCCTCGCCTGCATGGACTCCCTCCGCACCTCCCTCGCCGGAGAGAAAAGTGCCGCCGCCTCCCTGTGGGAGAAGAGCGGGTTGCCCCTACTCTCCGGAGAGGCGGATAAAATCCTCAGCGGGTTACTCACCACCCTGTCCCTTCTGGGCGCGTATTTCCTGTGTCGGTTTGTGCAGGTGGACTACGGATTTTTCGGCATCATGCTCCCCGTGTTTACCGGGATCGGGCGGGATCGCAAATCACGGCTGGCGCTGTTTTCCCTGGGGCTCATTCTCCTTTGCATGGATCTGGCGGGCAATCTGCCGTCTCAGAGCTGGTGCCTCTTTACCATTCCCCTTCTGACGCTGTACAATGGCAAGCCGGGAAAATACCGACTCAAATATTTCTTCTATCTCTTCTACCCCCTCCATCTCGTCCTGCTTTACGGACTGGCATATCTTCTGTGAGATGACGATCTGCTGACACACGTGCTGTTTGATCTCGACGATACGCTGACCGATCCCGCCATGGGCATTCTCTGTGGCTACGGTTCTGCGGAAGACCTGACCAAAGCCGGTGCCCGATCTCTCGTCTCCACGCCGCAGGAAATGGCAGAAGTCATCCTTCTCTGTAACTCATCTTAAAAAAATTTGTCGATTCATCGAAAAAACAAGCACTTTCTTTGATTTTTTCGGAACTTTGACCACCTTTTCATCGTCTAATGGTTCGTTGAAGTTTCAAAACCCATCGAAGGAGGTGCTTTTTCATGAAACGGTTTTCTCTGGTTTTTGCCCTGGTTCTGCTGCTCTCGTTCTCCCTCTTCTCCTGCGATAAAACGCCCGCAGCCGTCTCGTCGGAATCCGGTATCAGTCGGTTCACGGAGTCGGATCCTTCGGCGGAGCTGAATTACCCCACCAAATACATCCGCACCGACGGTCAGAGCCCGGAAAGCGATTCCCCCTCCGTGTTTGTCCTTGCCTCCCGTGGGGACGTGGAGAAGTACACCTACGAAAACGAAAATACATACAATTTCCGTTCATCTGCGGATTCCGTCAGCTTTTACGACACCGTCTCCCGCTACGACGAAGCCTTTTTTGAAACGAAATCTCTTCTCATGATTCTGGTGAGCGAGCCAAGCGGTTCCTACACCCACTCGCTCCGCGAAATCACCCGGGGAACAGACGGCACCTACACGATGAATCTCATGGTCTTTACCCACGAAGTGGATACCGAGGACGAAGCCCAGTGGCACATCATCGTGGAGGTCGCCAAGGACAGCCCCCTTCTCGAAGATCCCACCCGTATCCGCGTAGAAGAGAATTACGTCCGGGTATAAAATCCCCTTTTCATCTTTTGAACCTCCCAATTTTTCATGTTTTTCTTTTCAGAGGAAAAACAGGCGTTTCCACCGTCTCTTCAACGTATGGATCCGCCTGTTTTTCGTTTGATTCTTGATTTATTCCGCGTCTTCCAAAATCCGCAGAGTGCATCCGCCGAAGGAGCCGTCCCCGGACTGTGCCGTTGTCCGCACTTCCACGATATTCTCGCCCTCGGTCAGCAGATGCGTGATGTCGAGCGTGTAGGGCTTGAAGATCAGCCGCCCTGCTTCTGCACCGTTGACGGTAACGTCCGCCGTGTGGGTCAGTTCCGTGAAGCGGAGAATCGCCCGGCGGTGTTCTCCCGGCGTATAGGAGAAGGTCATCCGTCCCTCCGCCAGTGCCGTCAGTTCCACGGTTTTCTGTTTCGGATTCTTGCCAAGCCGCACCATACCGTCGGGATTAAATCCGATGACGCAGACGGTGTGAGCGGGAACGGTCACGGGATAAGCAAAGCCCTTGTCATGCATTTCTGCCGTGAGAGGATGCACCTTTCCCGTAAAAGGATCGAAGCGATCCGCCGCGCCGTTCAAATCGGTCACGAGAGCACCCGTGATCTCCGCCTCCCCTTCGTTGGAAAGAAGGAAGAAGGGACAGCCGCTCTTCTGCAGACGCACAAACCGGAGTTTTCCACCTGTTTCGCCCTCGAACCAGGACGTGACCTTGCGGTGCTTTTTCATATGTCCCATGAAATCGGAGCCACGGTAGAGGTCTCCCCCTTCGGTGACCATCTTGCCGATTTTTGTCACAATATCCGCATTCAGCCGCAGACGGGAGTCCACCAGAATGGTAGGATAGTGATACCGGTCGATGCAGATGCACCCGTCGTGGATATGGGCGCGCTCCATCAGATCGTCCGTTGTCAGATAGTTAAAGGAAACGCCGTTTTCCCACAATGCGGGAATGGGCTGGGAGGGCACGTATTCCGGGGTACACAGCACCGCCGCCTCGGGATCGTTGAAGCCGGTTCCGTTGAGCCAGCTCATGCGCTTCAGATACTGAGCAAAGGGCTTGTAATCCCGCCACAGCACCCGGCTTTCGCCCACGTCCCCTTCTCCCGCTGTTTCAAGAAATGCGTCGGGCAAAATCTTGCTGGCACCGTCCGCAAAGCAGCCGTTGACCTGTGCCATCATGTTATCAGGGGTTCTGTCCTCCGGTGCAAGATCGCCGAAGCACACCGCCCCGCTGTGAGGAATCCCTCTGTGCCGTGCGGAGTCCGCTGCCGCTTTCACGAGAATGGCGGATTCTGCCGCTCTTCCCTTTTCGTCCGTCCGGTGGACACTTCGATGGGTGAGGGGCATATCAAAGGAATCGAACAAAGCGGTTTCAAATCCCGCAACACCGCATCCCATAAAGGCGACTCCGTGATCCCGGCACCATTTGCCGATGATGTCATAATAGGATGCTCTCAGCCGCTTTTCGAGAGCTTTTCGATAGATGTATTCCGCTTCTCTTGCGATTTTCTTTTCCTTCGGAGGGAACAGAAGTGCCGCTAACTGTTCCAAATCCCCGCCGCATTCGAAAAAGTCGTCCGTCATAGCGTAGGACCAGAGAATGCCCCCGTCCATCTTCGCTCCATATCCGGCTCCTTCCGTGATGGACGGACAGAATCCGATAACGGTACTGCCGAAATACTCTTTCAGCGCAGTGTAAGTGGGCTCATACGCCATCTCGATCAGTCGCTCCGCCGTGGCAGGATTGACCATATCCGCCATGGGTGCCGCATTGTCCGCCGGTGCCACTCGTCCACCCGTATAACCAAGGCAGAGATAATAGCCTTCATAGCCCTCTTTTTCTTCGAGACACACGTCGACGAGAAGCCCGTCCTCCCGCTTCACGAAGAAGCACAGAAGGATTTCTCCCTCCATCCCCCCGTTCATGGGACTGGCATACAGACGGCGGGCTCCGTAGCGTTCATCCAGCGCCACCACGTCCCT
>JAZSQX010000170.1:0-13056 GCA_045538235.1 Eubacteriales bacterium | reverse complement strand
TGGAAACCTGGAACGTGTCCCTCTTCAAACTGAAACTGCCCCGGATCTACACCATCGTGGAGGAAATTAACCGCCGCCTCTGTGCGGATCTGTGGAACATCTACCCCGGCGACTGGGATCGGATTTCCCGGATGGCGGTCATCGGCTATTCCCAGGTGCGGATGGCAAACCTCAGCGTGGCGGCATCCCATACCGTCAACGGCGTGTCCGCGCTCCATTCCGATATTTTGAAGAAAACCGTGTTCCACGATTATTACAAAGCCATGCCGTACAAATTCACCAACGTGACAAACGGGATTGCCATGCGGCGCTGGCTGTGCTATTCGAACCCGGGACTCACCAAGCTGCTGGACGAAACCATCGGCGGTGAATACCGGAAGGATTTTTTGGAGCTGGCAAAATTCAAACAGTATGAAAAGGACGAAGGGGTTCACGAGCGTCTTCGCACCATTAAGACGGACAATAAGCTGGCGTTCTCCAAGTATTACTTCAACAAAACGGGGAAAACCATCGACATACACTCCGTTTTTGATGTGCAGGTCAAGCGGATGCACGAGTACAAGCGCCAGTTGCTGAACGTACTCAAAATTATCACCCTGTACAACGAAATTCGGGCGAATCCGAACGGGAATTACACCCCTACCACGTTCATTTTCGGCGGAAAAGCGGCACCCGGCTACTATATGGCGAAGGATATTATCCGCCTGATCTGGAGTCTCGGGGAGGAAATTGCCCGGGATCCCAAGGTGAAAAACATTCTGAACGTGGTGTATCTGGAGGACTACAACGTCAGTACGGCGGAGGTTCTCATGCCTGCCAGCGATATCAGCGAACAGATCTCTCTGGCGGGGAAGGAAGCCAGCGGCACGGGCTGTATGAAGTTTATGGTGAACGGGGCTTTGACTCTCGGAACCATGGACGGTGCCAACGTGGAAATGTGCGAGGCGGTGGGAGAAGACAACATCTATATCTTCGGTTTGAAGGCGGATGAAGTGGATGATCTGTGGAAGCAGGGCTACAACTCCCAGCTGTATTATCGGAACAGCGATCGTCTGCGGGGCGTGATGGATCGGCTCCGGGGCAGTTTTGCCGGAAACAATTTTGACAGTATGGTGGATTACTTCCTGTACAGCCACGGGATTGCCGACCCCTATATGTGTCTGGCGGATTACGACTCCTATCTCAGCGTGTACGACCGGATGATCGAAACCTACCACAACGAGAAGGAATGGACGCGTCAGTCCCTCTGCAACATCGCGAGCGCAGGCTTCTTCTCAGCGGATCGTAGTATCCGGGAATATGCCGACAACATCTGGCACATTTCCCCGGTGAAATAAGCAAAACGAATTTTTCGAAAAAGAGTCACACAAGTATGCTTCTGAAGGAATATAAACAAGAGCTGACAGGGGGACGGGATGTCTCCCTGTTCGGCGCATTTGCGAGAGATCAGCGGCTTCGCTTTATGCTGCAGATTTTGGGAGACGAAGACGTTCGGGCGGTGGAGATGGTGATTCACGGCGACGGATGGAACACAGGCGTGTCGGAATATCGCCGTCTTCCTTTTGTGAGAGGGGCGGCGGACATTTTCGAGCGAGAGGTGGATTTTGAAGAATTATCCCGCCTTTCCGGTGGGGAAGGACTGCTCTATTATCACTATGCGGTGGAGACCGATGGGGGGACGATGCATTTCGGCGGAGAGAATCCCACGGAACTTTCTCTGCTCGGTGCGGATTTTGCCGGGGAACGGCAGCTTCTTCTGACTCGTCCGGGATATCGAACCTCTCAGGGCTTCCGGGAGGGGATTGTGTACCACATTTTTGTGGATCGCTTCCGTTCCAGCGGCCGATGTCCCGTGAAGGCGGGGGCGGAGATCAACCGTGACTGGACGGAGGGAATCCCTCAGTACGGGGAATATCCCGGCGCCGACGTGAAAAACAACGTGTTTTTCGGGGGAGATTTGTGGGGCGTGGTGGAAAAGCTGGACTACATCGCCTCCCTCGGCACGAGGACCATCTATCTCTCCCCGGTGTTTGACGCCTATTCCAATCATAAATACGACACGGGGGATTATCTCACCGTGGATGCCATGTTCGGAGGAGATGAAGCTCTCTGTTTCCTGTGCCAATCGGCGATGGAAAGGGGAATCACGGTTCTTCTGGACGGCGTGTTTAATCACACGGGCTCCGACAGCCTCTATTTTAACCGGGACGGGCATTATCCCACTCTCGGTGCGTATCAATCGGAGCATTCTCTCTACGCCCCGTGGTATTCGTTCGGGAATTTTCCGGAGGAGTACGAGTGCTGGTGGGGCATCAAAATTCTCCCCAGAGTCGACAGCCGAAATCCGGATTTTCGCTCGTTCATCTGTGACCGCGTGGTACGAAAATGGATGGATGTGGGGATTGGCGGATGGCGGCTGGATGTGGCGGACGAGCTCTCCGACGAATTCCTCGACGATTTCCGCTGTGCGGTGAAGAAAAACGGCGACGATGCGGTGATCATCGGGGAAGTGTGGGAGGATGCCAGCGACAAGGTCAGTTACGGCAGACGCCGGCGGTATTTGGAGGGCGCACAACTGGACTCCGTGATGAATTATCCCCTCCGAAGCGGACTGATTTCCTACGTCATGACGGGGGAAGCGGAATCCCTGCGGCAGGCGACGGAGGGGGCGTATCGGCGTTACCCCAAAGCTTCGTCCGATACCCTGCTGAATTTTCTCGGTACCCACGACACGGAGCGAATTCTCACCGTTCTCAGCGGCGTTCCCTGGGAGGGATGCAGCAATGCAGAGTTGTCTGTGATGCGGATGACGGTGGAGGAGCGGAAGGTGGCCATGCAGCGGCTGAAGCTCGCCTACGGGATACTGGTGGGACTGCCCGGTGTGCCCTGCGTCTTCTATGGGGACGAAGCCGGGCTGGAGGGACATCGGGATCCCTTCTGCCGCCGCCCGTTCCCGTGGCACAACCGGGAGGAATCTCTCACCGAGTGGTACCGGAAACTGGGAAGCATCCGAAAAGATCATCCCGTGTTCCGTGACGGACTGTTTTATCTGCTGTCGCTGACGGAAAATCACATCCTGTACCTGCGGACACCGTGGGAAGGGGATGGAGAATCCGTTCTGGTGGCAGCCAGTCGACGGGGAGAACTCCCGCTGACCTTCCCACAGCCCTTCCGTCATCTCACAGGAAGCAGCGAAGAGAGCGACCGATACACGGTCATGGAAAACGAAGCCGCGTATTTTGCCGTTCCTCATGGAGTAACCATTCGCGCGGAAGATCTTTTGAAGAGCGAATGACACAGGATGGGCAGAATCATGAAGAAAATTCTCATCATTGGCTGTCCCGGAAGCGGGAAAAGTACTTTTGCGCGACAACTGCGGGATTGCCTTGGACTGCCCCTCTGCCATCTGGATTTGCTGTACTGGAACGCGGATCGCACGACGGTGTCAAAGGAAGAATTTCTCCGGCGGCTGTCGGATGTGCTGGCGCAGGAATCTTGGATCATCGACGGCAATTTCAGCAACACCATGGAAATGCGGATGGCGGCGTGTGATACGGTGTTTTTCCTCGACTATCCCACGGACGTGTGTCTGGCGGGTGTCAGAGAACGGCGTGGAAAACCGAGACCCGATCTGCCGTGGCAGGAAGAAGAGGAGGATCGGGAGTTCATGGAATTCATCCGCACCTTTGGAGAAGAACGCCGCCCGCGCATCCTCGCATTGCTGGAGCAGTTTTCTGACAGGGAGATCATTCACCTGACTTCCCGGGAAGAAGGAGACGCATGGCTTCGGGCACGGAGGAAAACAAAATCCGTATCAATATGAAAAAATCCACTGTTCGACTCACTTCATCGTGAGGAACGGTGGATTTATTTTCTTATTCGCATTGCTTTTTACGAGCCAGTCCTGCCAGATTGTACGCCGTTTTCTCGAGGAGCTCCGCTGTGCGTGTCATGGATTCTTCCAGAGGCAACGGGCGATCGGTGATGGAGAAGATCGCATCGATCCCGTCCCGATACAGAACTTCGTCCGGCTCATACGCACCGCAGAGACAGACCACGGGTGTCTTCCCAGAGGCGCGTGCGACAGTGTGGGGAAGTTTTCCCTGGGCGGTTTGCCGATCGGTCTTTCCTTCTCCGGTAATGACCATGTCGGCATCCCGTGCCGCATCATGGAATCCGATGGCGGAGAGAACGAAGTCCGCTCCGCCTCTCAATTGTCCCCCGATGAGGGAAAGACCGTAGCCCAGTCCTCCCGCCGCACCGGCTCCCGGTAATTCGGAAACGGAACGTCCCACGGCGGCATCGCACATTGCAGCAAACTGCGCCATGGCGGCTTCCAAGCGGGGCACGTCATCGGGCTTCGCTCCCTTTTGCGGGGAGAACAGGACGGTGGCACCCCGATCTCCCAAAAGGGGGACTGCCACGTCGTACAGAAGGGTCAGGCGGGTATTCCCGAGACAGGCGACGGCGGGGGCAAGATCGCAGGACGCAACCCGAGCCAAATCCCTCGTGGTGAGACGTTCGGGCAGGGGATTGCCTGCTTCATCGAAAAATTTCGCACCGAGAGCACAGAGCGCGCCGATGCCCCCATCCCCGGTACCGCTTCCGCCCAGTCCCAACACGATCTCCCGGCAGGGAAGAGAGACAAGATGGCGAAGCATCTGCCCCACGCCGTAGGTGGAGGAGGCGGGATAATCAAACTGGTGGGATCGTGCAAATCGAAGGGATGCGGCGGCAGCCATATCGAGAAAGGCGACAGTGCCATCTTCCCGTTGGAGGAGACCATATTCCGCATCCACGGGTGTTCCATGGGTATCCTCCACGGTGATCGTGTGACGATGGGCACCGAGACAGCGGATCAGTGCGTCTGCGGTTCCTTCCCCGCCGTCTCCCACGGAAAAAACCGTGACAGCGGCATCGGGAAGGCGGCGCAAAATCCCCCGGCGAACGGC
The DNA here is from genome assembly GCA_045538235.1 of Eubacteriales bacterium. Taxonomy (GTDB): domain Bacteria; phylum Bacillota; class Clostridia; order Oscillospirales; family CAG-272; genus UMGS1696. The sequence continues at coordinate 8,104 of JAZSQX010000170.1, read as the reverse complement.
TTCTCCCGCTTCATGGGAGGACAGCGCCCCTTTGAAGGAATCCAGGGCGGCGACAAAATGCAGATTCATGGCAAAAAATCCTCAGTCGGCGTTTTTTTGTCCGTCGGGCTGAAAGTGGCAGGGGGATTCGTAGAATTTCACCAGATCCAGACTCCACTCTCCATCCCGTTCACGGAAGCCAAGGGAGCGCATGAATTTCGGATCTGCCACTCCGTCCGCGAAGACGATGGTGGGAATTTCGCCCCGGTACACGGCGTACATCACCGTGCGGATGAGAATTTTGATGGCTTCGTCTTCCGCGCAGGCGGGGGGATAGGCGAGGGAACGGATAACGGATTTCTCCGGCCCGAAGGTGAACTGGCAGAGGGCGATCAGGGAGGTGACGGTGGTGCCGTCCTCGCTCAGTTCCCCTGCAAAAAAGGCGTATGTATCGGGCAGAAAAGCAGTGCCCAGGGCTTCTGCGATCTGTTCTTGGAGTTCTCTCGAACGGATGGGCTGTACTTGAAACATGATGGAAACCTCTTCAGATGGATTTCAGATACTCAATTTCGTCTTCGGTGAGCGTGCGCCATTTGCCGGCGGGAATACCGTCGAGGGTTAAATCCCCAATGGACACCCGAGTGAGTCGGGCAAGGCGCAGGTTGTGGTGAGCGCAGATTTTCCGAATTTCACGGTTCCGCCCTTCGTACAGGGTGAAGCGCACCACGGTAGCGGGGGTGTTTTGTACGGTGGTATAGGATATCAGCGCTGTTTCAAAGGGGCGGAGGGGATAACCGTCCAGCACAATCGGTTCTGCCAAAGCGCGAACATCCTCTTCGGTGAGATGAGTGGTGATGACGGCAAGATAATTCTTCGCCAGTCGATGGGAGGGATGGGCAATTCGATTTGCCAATTCCCCGTCGTTGGTGCAAAGTAAGAGCCCGTCGGAATACTGATCCAGACGTCCGACCGGGTACACCCGAACGCCAACGTCCCCGATCAATTCGGATACGGCGTGGCGTCCTTGTTCGTCGGACATGGTGGTGACAAATCCCACGGGTTTGTTGAGAAGAATATAGACGGGAGCAGAGAAAGCGGATTCCCCGGAGATGGGCTTGCCGTTCCAGCAGATCTGATCCGCATCGGGGTCTACCTTATCCCCCAGGGAGGCGGGAATGCCGTTGACGGTGATGGCACCGCGGGCGATTTCCGCTTCCGCATGGCGGCGGGACATGAGTCCCCATTGGCTGATTACTTTCTGAAGTCTGATTTTTTCCATAAACTACCGAGTTTGTTGAGAATTTTTTCGCCCGTAGAGGGGCAAACCGCAGGACAATCCACTGATTGTGCAGCGTACAGAGGGAGGGAAGCCACTTCCTTGCCGTCCGAGAAAAACCGCACATGACCCAGCATTTCCCCTTCCGAAACAGGGGCAAACAGAATGTGAGGCGCGTCTACCACGCGGGTGATGACAGAATTGACGGGGAGGGACAAGCGCACTTCATCCCGATTGACCAGAGGAATCGTACCGTCTACTGCGCCGGAACAGGGGATTTCGATGCGGATTTCCCCCTCGCTCGCCAGCGTGTAACAGGAATACGCCGCAAATCCCGCTTCGTACAGAGACAAGTGGTCATTCCAGTCATCCGGCGCGTTGAGGGTGACGGCAATCACGGTAACACCGTCCCGGGAACCCACGGAGGCGAGACAGCGTCCGCATCGCTTGGTAAAGCCTGTCTTGCCGCCGATGGCATCCTCCGTCAACCGCAGAAGCTTGTTGTGATTGATCAGCACACGGGTGCCTTCTTCACCCCGGAGGGGGATTGTTTTCCGCTGGGTGGACGTGATTTCGGCAAAGCTGGGATTCTTCATGGCGTAGGCGGTGAGGCGTGCCAAATCGTAGGCGGTGGTATAGTGGTCGGGGTCATCCAGCCCATGAGGATTGGTGAAGTGAGTGTCCGTCAGCCCAAGTGCCGCTGCGGTTTCGTTCATCCGTTCGGCGAAGGCTTCGATACTGCCGGCTGTGGCAATGGCAATCGCAGCGGCGGCATCGTTGGCGCTTTCCAGCATCATGGCATAGAGAAGCTCTTCCAGCGTCAGTTCTTCTCCCTCGGAGAGATAAATGCTGGAGCCCTCCACCCCGCAGGCATCGGCAGGAATGGAGACGGTTCGGTAGATGTCCCCCTCCTCCAGCGCCACAAGGGCAGTCATGATTTTGGTGGTACTCGCCATGGGAAGCCGCTCACGGGCATTTTTTTCATAGATCACCGCTTCCCCCGATGCCTCCATGAGAATAGCGGCGTGGGCGGATACCTCTGGCAGACCGGCGTGGGCGGCGATGGGAAAACAGAAGCAAATGCCCAGAAGGAGGGCAAGAAATCTGAAACTTTTCATAGGAACTCTCCCGATTGATTCGCATGATTCATCGGGTAGTATGGCACACAGGTGGCCGTCCTATGACTGGAAAAATGTCCGTCAGATGTTGTTTTCTTCGTTTTTCTTTGAAAAAACTGCCTTGATTCGTTCAATCAGATCGGGGGAGCGTTCGATGAAGCCCACCACCTGGGAAACGGTATCGACGGGGGTGGCAGTCTGTGCGGCAGGGGCATTGACGTTGAGAATGTTGACATTTCCGTCCTGGGAAACCACCAGGAAGGCTACAGGCGTGACGGTGAGTCCCGTTCCGCCGCCGCCACCGAAATTGTTGCCGTGGTTCGAGGCAGGAGCATCCTTTTTGGCGTAATCCACCCCGCCGGACGCATATCCCACGCTGATTTTGGAGATGGGAATGATGCAGGTACCGCTTGCGGTTTCGATGGGATCCCCCACGATGGTGTTGGCATCCAGCATGGAGCGAATGGATTCGAGAGACGTTTTGGTGATATCTCCCAGTTTGTTCGTATTTTCAGCCATAATGTACCTCCGTTGAATGAATAGATGGATTTATGAGGAATGGTTGTTTTCTTTTGCTTTTTTGCGGATGAACCAGACAAGGGTATGCCAGCCCACCCGAAGGATGGAGAAGAGCCGCAGGCGGAACCGCAAATTCAGGCGGAAGACGGTCTTTTCCGCGAGAAAATCGGCACGCACGTCTACGGAACCCGGTTTGAGTGCCTTCCTATTGGTTCTGTGCGCCAGAAGTTCCGTGAGCAGGGGCGTGATGGCGGCGATTTTTCCGTAGTTGCGGGCAATTTGATCCGCATCCTTGCCTCCCACCGTGATGTGAAGCCGGCGCACGTCCGACTTGATGTAGGAGCAGAATTTTGGCAGCTCATCCAGGACGAACTGAACCAGCTCCAGAATGGCGGAGACTTTCAGGGAGGATTTTTCCTCTTCCGTCTCTGCGGCGGCATTTTTTGCCCTCTCGGTCAGAGACTGAGCTTCTTTCTTTTTCGCGTCTCTGGCGGCTTTTTTTTCGCTTTTCTTTTTCCTCTTGTGGGCTTCTCTGCGAAGACGCTTCTGATGCTTTTCGTAGGTGAAGTCCGAGAGGCGGATTTTCTTTTGTTTCTTCGGTGCCAGCGGGATCATCACGGGTCCCAGCCCGGCGCGAAGGTGGAGTTCCTCTTCCAAAACCAGATACAGCTTCAGATGAAGGGACAAAAGGAGCGCGAAAAACAAAACGATTCCAAGCAGAATGTAAAGCACAATCATGTTTCCGCCTCCTTTCTGTCTGTCTTTCCACCGGGGAATCAGCCTTCCGCTGTTTCCGTCACTTCCTCGGGGGTGGCGTCCATGGGAATCTGCGCATCCTCCACCGATTCATACTGGGGTGTGATTTCAATGGGTTCCCCGGAATCGCTCCGGAGGGTCACGGTGGGGAGTTCTTCCAGCCCCGAAATGCCGAATACCCGGAGAAAATCGTTGGTGGTGCGGTAAAGAGAGGGGCGTCCGGGGGTATCCAGTCTGCCGCAGGGCTCGATGAGATTCTTTTCGAGAAGCGCATTCATAGCGTAGTTCGAATCCACACCCCGGACGGTGTCCACAAAGGTACGGGTGGCGGGCTGATTGTACGCAATGACTGCTAACACCTCCAAGAGGGACTGGGACAGATTCCCACCCCGTCGGATTCCGAGAGCGGCGCGGATCTGGGTTCCGTAAACCTCTCTGGTGCAAAGTTGACAGGAGTCGGGGAAGCGCACCAGAATCACGCCACGGGGGAATGCGGTGTTGTCATTGTAGACCAGCGCCATTTTCTCCGCCGTGTCAGCACATTCTGCGGGGGAAATGCCCAGCACCTCTCCCAGCTTTGCGTAGGTCAGGGGATGCCCCGCGGCGAAGAGGCAGGCTTCCATGATGGCAAACCGTTCTTCCATGGAGTACGCGGGGATTTCGTCTTCATTCATTGTTTGTTTCTTGTTGTCCATTTTATGCCTGTCCCATGTGATTTTTATTGATAAGAATCCAGCGCGGCGTTTTTGATCTCGTCATCGGTGGCGATGAGGGTGATCCGCGCGGGCAGTGTCATGTCCGTAACGCCCGTTTCGGTGTCGCAGGTGTCATCCACAGAGATGATGTGACTTTTGAGCAGTTCCAGAATACCGATGAATTTGGCGATGATCTCGCCGCGGGTTTCCGAGGAACGGAAATAATCGTTCAGCAGCAGGGGGCCGCTTCTGAGGGATCCGATGAGATCCGTCATCACCGTCTCCACGGGAATGCGGGGGGCGTTGACGATGCCGGAGAATTCCTCCCGGACGGTGGTTTCGCTGATCTTGGTTTCGGTGAACACGTGAATCAGCGCCGCACGGAGCAGTTCCACCGAATGATCTGCCACGTAGGTGCGGTCGGGGGACACATCATCCTGCTCTTTGACCATCCGGGTGCCGAATTTTACGTAAAGATCGGAGAGCTCTGTCGCGGCGATCTTGGCTTTTTGGTACTCCAGAAGGGCATCAATCAGCACTTTTCGCGGGTCTTCGTCCTTTACGGGGTCTCTCGGCAGAAGCATCCGGCTTTTGATCAGCATCAGTTCACTTGCCATATACAGAAACTCGCAGGCAAGGTCGATGTTGTGCATGGCAGCCTCATTGATGTACGCCATGTACTGCTCGCACAGCAGATCAATGGGGATGTCGTCGATTTTCAGTTTGTTCTTTTCTACCAGCGTCAGAAGGAGCTCGAGCGGTCCTTCAAACAACTCGAATTTATAATTGATCGTATCCATGTTGTACTCTCTTACAGGAAGGGAATCAGGGAAATGAGTCCGTTCATCCCTCGGGAAATCAGTCCCACCAGGGAGGACAGGGGAAGGGTCAGGACTCTCGTCCAAAGGAGAAGAAGCAGGGCAAGTTGGATGTACCGTTCGTACTGCATGATGCCGAAATAATACTTCGCGGGGAGAAACGTGAGGAAAATCCGGGATCCGTCCAGGGGCGGCACGGGGATCAGGTTAAACACCCCCAGGGAGAGATTCAGGGAATGGAAGTACGATAAGAGCATCAGAAGGGCGTACTGGAGATAGTAGGTGAACTGGGACACGGGGGGAAAGGCGAGCAAAACCCGATAAAAGATCCGATAGAGGAGGAGCCCCAGAAATGCCATGATGAAATTGGACAGGGGTCCAGCGGCAGCGGTGAGAGCCATATCACGGCGGGAATGCTTGAAATAACGGCTGTTGATGGGAACGGGTCTTGCCCAGCCGAAGTGGAACAGAATCATGCAGAGCGTTCCCACGGGATCCAGGTGCTTCAGGGGATTGAGGGTGAGCCGTCCCAGATTCCGCGCGGTGGGGTCGCCCAGTTTGTACGCCATCCACCCGTGCGCCACCTCGTGAACGGTGAGTGCCAGAAGGACGCAGGGGATGACGAAGAGAAAATCAACCAGAGATTGAGTAATGGATTGAAGCAAGAGGAGCCTCCGTTTCTATTATTCGTCGAGGGCGGTCATGTGTTCAAAGGATTCTCTTCGAACCGCGATTTTGGTTTTGCCTCCCGCGATCTCCACGATGGGGGGACGGGGAAGTCGGTTGTAGTTGGATGCCATGGAGAAGTTGTAAGCGCCCGTCACCAGCACGGCGATGATGTCACCGCGTACGGGAGTGGCAAGGGAGATGCCTTCCGCCAAGAGATCTCCGCTTTCACAGCAGCGTCCGCTGACCGTGCAGGGAAAATCAGCGGGAGCATCTGCATGGGTGGCATTCAGAATGGTGTAGGCGGACTGATACAGCGCATACCGGGGATTGTCGGGCATCCCGCCGTCCACGGAGACATAGCTGCGGAAGCCGTTGACGGTTTTCACCGAGCCGCAGGTGTACAGAGTCGCTCCTGCCGCCGCTACAATGGAACGACCGGGCTCCATGAGAATCCGGGGCTTTTCCAGTCCGTACTGGGCGCACATTTTGTCAATTTCCAGCCCCAGCAGGCGGATGTTTTCGGTGTAGTCGATTGCGGGATCGTTTTCCGTATAGCGCACCCCGAAGCCGCCGCCGATGTTGAGGGTGTTTGCCAGGTAGCCATAAAGAGCGTTCACCTTGGCAATGAATGCCAGCATAATGTCGCAGGCCTCCGTGAAGGGCTCAATGTCGAAAATCTGGGAACCCACGTGGCAGTGGAAGCCGTCCAGACACAGGTGGGAACAGGCGAGGGCTTCTTTTACGAAATCGAATGCCTGTCCGGTGAGGATCGCCATGCCGAACTTGGAGTCCACGTTGCCCGTGACGATTTTCTGATGGGTGTGGGGGTCAATGCCGGGGGTGATCCGGAGAAGAATATGGGGAACGGCACCCATTTCCGCTGCAATACCGTCGAGGGCATGGAGCTCATCGGGGCTGTCCACCACGATGGTTCCCACGCCCAGGGAGATGGCGTAGCGGAGATCGGCATCGGTTTTGTTGTTGCCGTGGAAGAAGACCCGTTCCATGGGGAATCCGGCTGCATGAGCAGTGAACAGTTCTCCGGGGGAGACACAGTCGGCATTCAGCCCTTCTTCGGCGATGATGCGGTAGAGACCCTTGTAGCAGAGGGCTTTTCCCGCAAAGGCAGGGGTGGAGTCGGTGCGGAAATATTTTGCAAAGGCATTCTTGTACATCCGGCACATAGCGCGGACGGCGTCGGTGTCCAGAATGTAGGCGGGGGTACCAAATTCCCGCGCCAGTTCCACGGCATCCAGACCACCGATGGTGAGATGCCCGGCAGCATTGACATCAAATGAATGGTGAAGAATCATAATAACCTCGTGTGAAATCCGATCAGAGACTGCAGGCGGCGGAAATGGCACGCCAGACCTCGTCTCGACCCAGATTGGATTTGGCGGAATACAGTACCATGGGAACCCCCGCCGTCAGTTCTTCCTGTTCCATGGCTTCGAGAAATTTCTTTTTTTCCGTGGCATTGAGCTTGTCCGTCTTCGTTGCCACGATCAGGTAGTCGAGCCCGCTTTGGCTGAGATAGTACAGCATATCCAGATCATCCCTCGTAGGACCGGTGCGGCTGTCGATGAGCTGGCACACCAGTTTTACGGAATCGATGCTGGGATTGCGGGTGAAATAGCCGTCGGTGAGGGCGGACCACTTCTGCTTGTCTTCGAACGTGCGCTTGGCATAACCGTAGCCGGGCAGATCCACCAGATAAAGTTTTTTATCCACGTCGTAGAAATTGATGGTGATGGTTTTTCCCGGCTCACCGCTGACCCGCGCCAGGCTCTTGCGGCCTGTGAGGGAGTTGATCAGCGAACTCTTGCCCACGTTGGAGCGACCGGAAAAGGCGACCTGGGGAATGCGGTCGGCGGGGAACTGCTTCGGCAGTCCGGCGGATATTTTCAGATTCAGATTGTTGAGATTCAGTTTCATGGTGCATCAAAGGGAGCCGTAGATCCGTTCTCCCGCGGGGGGACAAACGACCTTCGGAGATTCCTTCGTTTCCTCCATACAGATTGGCTCGGGAATGGGGGTGGGACGAACGGTTTCTTTCGCAAGGGCATAACCCAGCACGTCGTCCAGAGTGTCACAGGGTAGGAAGGTCACCTCCGCCTGAACGGTGGGATCCAGTTCCGGCAAATCCCGCATATTTTCCCGGGGGATCAGAAGGGTGCGGATGCCCATGGTGTAAGCCGCCGTGGATTTTTCGCGGAGACCGCCGATGGCAAGGACTCTGCCGGTGAGAGTGATTTCCCCCGTCATGGCAACGTC
>JAZSQX010000024.1:0-3689 GCA_045538235.1 Eubacteriales bacterium | reverse complement strand
AAAATTCTCGCAAAACTGCGCAGTCAAAACGGATAATTTCTCGCCGTCGTGCCAAGCATGGCGGCTTTTCTTTTTGCCCCGACCTTTCGTCGTTTTTCGCCCGGATGGTGAATTTCTTCTTGCTATCCAATTAAAAGTATGTTATAATGGTAGTATCAAATCCCATAATGGGAACCTGGAGTTGAAACCGTTATGCTGAAAATACTGCACACAGGGGATATTCACCTCGACAGCGCTTTTTCCGCCCTTCCTGATGCGCTTGCCGCCGTCCGCCGCAACGAGCTGCGCGCCGCCTTCACATCCATGATGACCTACGCCCGGATGACGAGTGTGGATCTGATTCTGGTGGCGGGGGATCTCTTTGACGGTGCCATGATTACCAGAGAAACCGTCGGGCTGCTGATCCGGGAATTCGAGAATTTCGCAAAACCCATTTTCATCGCACCGGGGAATCACGACCCCGCCTCCCGGGACAGCATCTGGCATAAGAAAATTTTCCCCCCGAACGTCCACGTTTTCACCGACGAGGCGCTCTCTTCCGTGGATCTGCCGGAGAAGAACGTCACCGTCTACGGCTATGCCTTTACCTCCTCCTCCCATCCCGCCATTCCTCTGCTGAATCAGAAGGTGGCGGATCCCTCCCGGATCAATCTTCTGGTGGGACACTGCGACATGGTGGGACTCAGAGAAGAGGACTGCGCCATCACCCCCACCCATCTGGACGCCTTTGGTGCGGATTACGCCGCCCTCGGACACATCCACAATCCCCCCGCTCCCGGACACGACGGACGCTGGTGCTACTGTGGTTGTCTGGAAGGCCGGGGCTTTGACGAATTGGGTCCCAAGGGTGCCTGCATGGTGGAGATCACCAAAAACGGCACAGACGATCCCATCGCCATCAAGCGGGTGCGCTTCTCCAAACGGCGGTACGAAAAGGGAACCCTCCCTTTAAGCGGAGAAAGCACCCACGCCGAAATCCGGGATGCCATTGCCGCCTATCTCAGCGAAAACAAATTTGGCAGCGACACCATTCTCGCCCTCCGGCTGACCGGAACTGTCGAGCCATCCCTGGTGATCCAGACCGAAACGCTGGAAGAGTCCCTCTCTTCCCTCTGCTCCGTGCAGATTACCGACGACACCACCCCCGTCCTTGACACCGATGCCTTAGAGGGGGATATCACCCTCCGCGGCGAGGTCTACCGTCGTCTCAAACCCGCTCTGACCGCCGAAGATCCCCGGACAAGGGAAATCGGTCAACGGGCGCTCCGTTACGCTTTTAACGCCCTCTCAGGCGAAAATCCACTGGGTTGAAAGGAGGGATTCCGTAATGCAGTTAAAATCCCTGCACATCATCGCGTTCGGCGGAATCCGGAACCGGGACATCTCCCTTTCGGAAGGTGTCAACATTCTGGAAGGCATGAATGAATCGGGAAAATCCTCCGCCGCCATGTTCATCAAATTCGTCTTCTACGGGCTCACCTCCCGTTCGAAGGGATCCGTCCCCTCGGAACGTCAGCGGTACGTCAACCGTTCCACGGCTCAGGCGGCAGGCTACATCATGGCACAGACCGACGGGGGCATCCTTTATCGCCTGGAACGGTCTCTGTTCCTCTCCGACGACGCGCCGCCCCGTGAAATGATCCGTATCGTGAACCAGTCGACGGGAGAAACGGTGACGGGACAAAATCCCGGCGATTACTTCTTCGGGGTACCGGAGGACGTATTCGTCAGCACCTGCTTCATCTCCCAATCCGCGGTGATCAAGCCGGACATTGCCGGCATCGGCTACACCTCCGGCGCCGGAATTGCCGTGGAGAATCTTCTCACCACCGCCGACGAAAACGTGGATCTGAAGAAAGCGGTGAAAAAACTGGATCAGACCCGCCGCGAACTCTGCCACAAAAACGGAAGCGGCGGAGAAATCGGCGATCTCAAAGAAAAACGCGCCCGCTACGCCCTGGAACTGGAAGAATCCCGGGACAAGGCGGTGGAAATCACCTCCGTCAGCACCTCCCTCGACGATATCAAGGGGAGAATTGCTGAGTTGGAAGAAGCCAGAGAACGCCACGAGGGCATTTTTGCCGCTCTGGAAAAAATCACCCAAAAGCGGCGGATTGATGCGGCAGAAACCACCCGCACAAAGCAGGAAAAGCTCCTCGCTTCGCTGAAAGCCCTGGACGAATCCCCCCTCGGCTCCGATTTTGCCGAATCCCTGGCGGAATCGGAGAGGGAAATCCGCGCTTATGACGAGGCGTGTGCCGCATTCGACGAGCGGGAGCCCGCTTACGAGGACGTTCCCGCTTCCCTGCCCGATCCTGCGGAAGTCATGGAGGAAATCCGCCACACGGAAACCACCGCGCGAATGCAGTTCTCCGTCGCCATTGCCCTTCTGGTGGCTGGCGTGATCGGACTGGGCGCCGCCCTGCTTCTCTACGTCTTTAACACCGATATGTACGTTCTGCCCCTGCTCTTTACCCTTCTTCTGGTGTCCGTTGGGGTGGCCTTCATCATCAAACACGCCAAAACAAAGAGCATCCTCAACGAGCAGCTGGATCTGTGGGAGGCGGAGTCTACCGCAGAACTGGAAAACGCGGTTCTCGAAAAGCTGCAGGAAATGGATCGTACCCGCACTCTGGCACGGGAACGGGAATCCGCTCTCGCCGCCCTTGACACCGCCAAACTCCGATTTGATGCCGCCGCTGCCCGGATCCGGGAACTGGCATCTGCCGCCAACCTCTCCGATACGGGGGATCTCTATGAAATTCTCGGCACCCTCCACAACGAAGCCGATCGGGTGAAGAAGGAGCGGGAGCAGATCGTCTCCCGGCTGGATCACCTGAACGGACGGCTGGAAGTGCTGAACGAGCAGCTCGACGGGGTGGACGTGCACACCGCCTCCCTGGAAGCCTACACCGCCTCCGAAACGCCGCTTGGAAAAATCGCCGCTTCCCTGGATGCAGAAGGGATTCAGAACGCCATCCGCCAGCGGGAATTTACCGAAAGCGCCCTCCGTTCCGCCATCAAGCGCCGCAGTGTACTGGAAGAAAAGCTGACGGAATTGGGTCGCCTTCCCCACTCTCCCGATGAACTGACCACCATGATCGTCTCCATCGACGAGCGGATCGAAGAGTTGAGTCTCCGTCACGCCGCTCTGGAAATGGCGCAGGAAGCCATCACCTCCGCGGGAGAAGCCATGCGCTCCGACATCATCCCCCGGATCCGTAGTGCCGCCTCGGCTCTCATGGCAAACGCCACCGGCATCTACACCGCTGTGACCCTTGACAATCAATTCACCTGCGGTCTGGCGGCGGAGGACGACATCAAAACCCACGACATTCTCTCCCACGGCACGGCGGATCTGGCTTACATCAGTCTCCGCATTGCGCTGGCGAGCGAAATCTTCTCAAAGGAAGCCCCCATCGTCGTGATGGACGAGAGCTTCGCTCACGTGGACAGCCGCCGGATCAAAAACTTCCTCCGTCTTCTGGGGGGAAGCCAGTTCCTCGTCTTCACCTGTCGGAGCGAGGAATCCGATGCCGCACGGGCTCTTGGCTGCAACGTCATTCACCTTTCCTAAATTCCACGGAGGAGCCTCATGAAAAAATACATACTCGCGCTGGATCAGGGTACCACCTCCAGCCGCGCCATTCTGTTCGATCACAACCAGCCCCCCGTTGGAATCGTCTCGC
>JAZSQX010000121.1:0-2083 GCA_045538235.1 Eubacteriales bacterium | reverse complement strand
CGGGAGCCGGAACGAACGAGGGGGGCGGTGTATTTGTCACGGAAGAAATGCTCGAGACGGGGATCCAGCGCCCGGAGAAAATCCGGTGTGGGGTCTCCTGCGTCGGTGCGGATGGCTTTATGCCCCGCCATGCATCCGTTTCGCACGGTGATTCCGGTGAGCACTCGTGTGATCCAGTCCCCGGCTTCCATGAAGGTATCGGCGGCTTCGTAAACCTCGGGTGCTTCCGCCAGGGTTTCCATCAATTTCGGGAACAGCCACTCGCTGGAAATTTTGCCGCCGTAATCGTCAAGCCAGGCTTCGCCCCGTTCCCCTGCGATCTGATTCAGTCTGTCGGCGTACTTCCGGGGGGAGTGATGCTTCCACAGCTTGACGTAGGCATGGGGATTGGCACAAAAGGCATCATCATAGCAGAGGGGCGTGCCGTCTGCCTGAACGGGAAGAACGGTGCTTGTGGTGAAGTCAATGCCGATGGCAATCACGTCATCCGGGGAAATTCCGGTGTCCGTGAGAAGAGCGGGAACAATGGAAAAAAGAACTTCCGTATAATCTGCCGGATGCTCCAGCGCCCAACCGGACGGGAGGCAAATCTCCCCCTTCGGAGTCGTGAGAACTTCGTCCATGACGGCGTGGGGATATTCTCCCACGGTGCTTCCCATTTCGTGACCGTCGGAAACCCGAACAAGAAGCGCACGTGCCGAAAGGGTACCGAAGTCTATTCCGATTGTGTATTTTTGCTGTATCATACAATCAGGTCCTGTTCTGATGATTTTACCTTACCATTATACTTCAAAGCGGCGGAGAAGTCAAGCGAGGGTTTTGAAAAAATGTGCGTTTTGCAAAAGTTTATCAAGTTTTCATGAAAATATGAAACAAACACACCTTGCATTATACCATTATTTTTGATATAATAAAGACAAATCGGCAGACAAAAGAGAAAAATCACAAACTGTCTGCGCGAAGCAGAAAGGGAAAGCCTCATGGAAGAAAAAAAGAATCCGCCCCCCCGCGAACCAGAGGAGAATGAATCGAACGTAGCTCGTCGATTGCGGCTGATGGGGGAAGACAGCGCACCTGAGCCGGAGGAGCCCATCGAGATTGACCGACTGGCGAATTTCTGGTATCACCACAAGATCAAGATTCTGATGATCGCGTTTTTCGGCATCGTGTTGGCAATCTGCATTGGGCAGTTTGCGGCGGTGCAGAATCCGGACGTATATATCCTGTACGCAGGGGCGGATTACATCACCCCCAACGAGAATCAGAAGTTCTGCGACATTCTGGAGGAACTGGGCGAGGATTATAACGAGGATGGAAAAAACTATGTGCAGCTAAACGATCTGGTGTTCATGACGGAAGAACAGCAGCAGGCGTATTTCGATTACATGGAAGAACAGGGCGAGACTCCCTCGATTGATATGACCACCAACAACAAAACCTCGGAGCGGTTTACCTACGAGATTTTTTCCGGAGAATCCTCCCTCTGCATTCTGTCGGAATCCCAGTATCGGGAAGTGGCGGCATCCAATGGATTCCTTCCTCTGTCCGAGATGTTTGACGAGCTTCCTGAGGGGACAATCGATGACTACGGCATCCGTTTTTCGGAAACGAAACTGTACCAATTCTACGAGAGCGCAAGGATTTTTCCGGAAGACGCGGTGATCGCACTTAGGAGGGTTGCCACTACCTCCGCCATCACGGGCAAAAAGAAGGCGGAGCGTCTTCACGGATACAGCCGGGATCTTTTCTGCCGGATGGTGAATTTTGAGTATCCTGCTGGCTATGTTCCGCCGGAAAACGAGGGAGAATAAGGGCTGCCAGACAAGGATTGTGGGAATAAAACCGTCGTTTTGTCCATAAAATCCGTCGAATCGTGAATGGTTTCTGTTCCTGTGTTGTGGTATAATGAAACGGGATATTATGCTTTTGCAAATTCACCTACATTTGAGAAAGGAAATCTCGAAATCATGAAAAAACTCAGCGTGTTTATCGTGCTTGCGATGCTTCTGACAGCATCCTGCGGCAAGGATTCGCCAGATGAAACCCTCCCGCCGGATAACCAGAGCGAGAGCATGATCGAAAC
>JAZSQX010000062.1:0-3077 GCA_045538235.1 Eubacteriales bacterium | reverse complement strand
TGGATTTCTGCGACACCACGGAAGAGGATATTTTAGGGAATCAGTCCCCGTTTTACTTCGACACCTCCATCAAGGACGTGTATCAGACCCTTGCCACGGGGTGTACCACCTACGTACTGCCGAAGAAGCTGTTCCTGTTTCCTACGCTGCTCATGGACTATCTCAACGAACGGGGCGTGACGGCGCTGTTCTGGTCGGCATCCGCGTTCCGTCTGGTGGCGGAGTCGGGAATTTTCGAGAAAAAGCATCTGGAAAAAGCGCGGCTGGTGGTGACGGGCGGGGAAGCCCTGCAGGTGAAGCACCTCACCCGGTGGCAGACTGCCCATCCCGGCTGTCGCTTTATGAATCACTACGGACCCACGGAGGTCACCGTAGACTGCACCATGTACGAAATCCGCCGCGCCTTTGGAGAGGGGGAGACCGTCCCCATTGGCAAGGCGTGCCGCAATATGGAAATTCTCCTTCTCACCGACGACGATCGCCTTGCGGAAAACGGGGAGATCGGAGAAATCTGCGTCCGGGGAAGCGGGCTGGCGTGGGGCTATTTCGGGGATGGCGAAAAAACCGCCGCGGCGTTCGTGCAAAATCCCTTGAATCCCGATTATCCTGACCTTATCTACCGGACGGGGGATCTGGCGCGGTACAACGAAGAGGGAGAACTTCTCTTTCTTTCCCGGCGGGATGAGCAGATCAAGCACATGGGGTATCGGATTGAACTGGGAGAAATTGAAACGGCACTCTCCGCTTTGGAGGGGGTATCCGGGGGAATCTGCTTCTTTGACGAGGACGCGGATCGGATCGTCTGCTGCTGTGAAAGCGTGCTGGATGCGGCGGCACTGACTGCGGGACTGAAGGATCGTCTGCCACGGTACATGATGCCGAACGAATGGCGGATTACGGATCGCCTGCCCCTCAATCCCAACGGGAAAATTGACCGGGTAAAACTGAAAGAAGCCTATTATAACGAAAAACAGTAAGAAACATAGAAAGCACAGGTATCACATATGAACGATATGGAAAAACTCATAGGGATCCTCCAGGACATTTGCCCCGACGTGGATTTTGCAAACGAAACGGCTCTCATTGACGACGGACTGATCGAATCCCTCGATCTCGTGTCCATCGTGAACGAAATCATTGCGGAATTTGACGTGGAAATCAACGTGGACGATCTCCTGCCCGAAAACTTCAATTCGGCGGAGAGCATTCTCGCGCTGATCCACAAGAAGCAGGACTGATATGAGCTTTATTTCGGGAACCTTTCTTGCGTTTTTAGCTGCGTCGGTGGTGCTGTATTATGCGGTGCCGAAGCGGCTTCAGTGGATCGTCCTTCTGGCGGCCAACGGGGTGTTCTATCTCTGTGGCGGCGGGAAAACCGTGGTGTATCTCCTGCTGACCTCCGCTTCCACCTATGGAGCGGGGCGGATTCTGGGGAGGATGAATGTCGTGTCGGCGGGGCTATCCAAGGAAGAGGCGGCAAAGCGGAAGCAGCAGAAAAAAGCCGTGGTGGCGGTGACGCTGATCGTGAATTTCGGGATGCTGTTCCTTTTGAAGTATCTGGGATTCACGGCGGATCTGGTGCACGGCTTCCTCGGTCTCTTCGGGGTACAGTGGGAGTATGCCCGCCCCGATTTTCTCCTGCCGCTGGGGGTATCGTTTTACATATTCCAGGCGACGGGGTACGTGATTGACCAGTATCGGGGCAAATATCCCCCGGAGCGGAATTTCGCCCGGTTCCTTCTGTTCACCTCCTTCTTTCCTCAAATGGTGCAGGGACCCATCAGCCGGTACGACAGCCTGGGGCATCCGTTGTCCGTACCTCACGATCTTTCGGCTGACAATCTGAAGCGGGGGATTCAACTCGCCATGTGGGGCTACTTCAAAAAAATGGTGATCGCGGATCGTGCGGCGGTGGTGGTCAGCACCTTTTTTGCGGACTATACGGCTTACGGCGGGGCGATGACCTTTTTCTCTCTCCTGATGTACAGCATCAATCTCTACTGCGACTTCTCCGGCGGCATCGACATCACCCGGGGCGCGGCAAAACTCTTCGGTATTGACCTGGAAGAAAACTTCGCCCGTCCCGTTTACGCCGTTTCCCTTGCGGATTACTGGCGGAGATGGCACATGACCCTCGGAAGCTGGATGCGGGATTACGTGTTCTATCCCATGTCCCTGTCCCGGGGATTTGCGGCGCTGGGAAAGTGGTCACGGAAGAAAATCGGCGGCAGAGGGGGTAAGATTCTCCCGGCAGCCGTCGCGACCTTTGCGGTGTACTTCATCATTGGGATGTGGCACGGTGCCAACTTCCGCTATGTGGCGTACGGCATCTGGAACGGCTCGGTGATTTCGCTTTCCATGCTGCTTCAGAATACCTACGGTACTTGGAAGAAAAAACTTCATATTCCCGAGAATGCTCCCTGGTGGTATGCCTTCCAGCTTCTCCGCACCATGACGCTCGTGTTCATCGGGCGGTGCATCACCCGGGCACCACGACTCCTTGCCGGCATCGAAATGCTGTTTAAGATGGCAAATCCCGCAGAGGCTCGGTTTTCGGAAATCCTTGCGGGCGGGATGGGAAACATGGGGCTGTCCGTGGGAGATCTGGCGGTGGTGGCGGTGTTTTCCCTCGCCCTCTTTGCCGTGGAGTTTTACGAAGAGAAGAACGGCGCCCTTCTCGATCGGCTGGATCGTCAGCGGGGAATCGTGCAGTGGCTCGCCATGGTGATTCCCATGGTGGTGATTCTCCTGTTCGGCATCATGCGGGGCAGTTACATCTCGTCCGAATTTATTTATAAGCAATACTGAGGAGGCGGAACATGACATCCAAACAATGGCTGCTTTCCTTTGTTCTCACGGCTCTCGCACTGGCGCTGGTTTTGGCAACCTTTAACGTGCTCACCGATCCCTTCGGCGTATTCGGGGACGTATTGTTTGACTGGCATTCCT
Source organism: Eubacteriales bacterium (assembly GCA_045538235.1). Classification (GTDB taxonomy): domain Bacteria; phylum Bacillota; class Clostridia; order Oscillospirales; family CAG-272; genus UMGS1696. The sequence goes on along the minus strand of JAZSQX010000062.1, from coordinate 128 downwards.
ACAACGCCACGAACAACCCCCGCACCGCAAAGATTGGATATCTCAGAGAGCATTTCGACGACTACGATTCCTACATCATCGGCTGCTCCGCGTCGTCCTCCTTCCCGGTGGAGACGTGGAACCGCTAT